>NZ_AFGF01000007.1 GCF_000219125.1 Acetonema longum DSM 6540 | reverse complement strand
TGGAGCTACTGGAGCTACTGGAGCCACAGGTGATGCTGGAGCAACCGGAGCCACTGGGGCTACAGGTGATACTGGAGCAACCGGAGCTACCGGTGCGCCTGCCGAGCTGTTAGGACTGCAGGTTCAACTTCAAGAAAGCAGCGCCGGCACAGTTGCAGATGGTGCTAACGTCTTGTTTGATACTGTAATGAATGCTCCTGCGACCAACATTACCTATGATGCTGTAACGGGAACTTTCACCATAAATGATCCAGGCAACTACTATATCTCCTGGTGGGTTAATACAGACGGAGCTGAGGCGGAAACCTCTGTATCTTTAGGTATCCAGGTTGGCGGCGGCGGACCGACGATTCTGTCTTCTTCTCCTGCTCCGATTGTTACGCTTCAATTGAATGGAAGCGCTTTGATCACCGTAACAACCGTCCCGACGACCTTTAGCCTTTTCAATAACAGCGGTGCAGCAGTTTCTTACGGAATCTCGCCAACCCAGGCTAATCTGACAATTGTAGAACTCGCTTAACATTTTGCAGTCAAAGTAATAATCCCCCGGCGGCGCCGGGGGATTATTACTGACTCAACTAGATGGCATTTCTCGGAGGAGGCTGAAATGTTCATCGCTTGCTCTTTGTAACCAATATGGGGTTCTATGAATAATTTATTAGGGATTCATTATCTTCAGGAGGTCTTAATATGACAGAATCTAGTGTAGCATCTCAATCAGCGATAACGATCAGTTTGTGCATGATTGTAAAAAATGAAGAAGAAACGATTGAACGTTGTCTGCGGTCAGCGGAACAAATTGCCGATGAAATTGTCATTGTAGACACAGGTTCAACCGATAAAACAAAAGAACTGGTGAGTCAGTTTACTAAAGATATATTTGATTTCGAATGGATAGATGATTTTGCGGCAGCTCGTAATTACGCATTTAGTAAAGCAACACAGGAATATATTCTATGGTTGGATGCTGACGATGTTTTTTTAGCGGAGGACCGTCAATTATTTCTTCAGTTAAAATCAAGCCTCAACCGGGATATTGAGGTTGTCAGCATGCTTTATAATTTGTCGGTTGACAATTATGGAAAAGTAATCAGTCAGCTTCGCCGGAACCGGCTGGTTAAACGAGAAAAAAACTTCCGCTGGATTGGAGCGGTCCACGAATACTTAGAAGTGGGCGGCAAAAAATTAGATACGGATATTGCTGTGACCCATCAACCTCAAGACCATGACAGTGATCGAAATCTTAAAATTTACGAGCGAAGACAGCAAAAAGGAGAGGTATTTTCACCACGGGATTTATATTATTTTGCTAATGAATTAAAAGATCATCAGCTATATAACCGGGCGATAGAGTATTATCAAAAATTTTTAGCAACAAAACAAGGCTGGGTTGAGGATAATATTGGCGCCTGCAGTAAATTGGCCGATTGTTTTTATTATCTTAACGATGTGGAGAATCAGTTAAAATATATTTATCTTTCTTTTCAGTACGATACCCCCAGAGCTGATTTTTGTTGCCGTCTGGGCTTTTATCACTTGAATCATAATCAGTTGAAACAGGCCATTTTCTGGTATAAGCTTGCGACCGAATTGGATATAACCAACGCTGCCTGGGGGGTAGTGAATCACCAGTGCGCCACCTGGCTGCCGCACCTTCAGCTTTGTGTATGTTATTCGCGTGCTGGCGAATATAAACTGGCAAACGACCACAATGAACTGGCAGCAAAATTTATTCCGGACGACCCCAGAATTCATCATAACCGGGAGTATCTGCGGCAAATGCTGGGCAGCCAATAATCTTTCAAACAGAAAAAACGTCTGGCAGCCGGGGTGGCTGTCAGACGTTTTTTGGCATAAGTTTTTATGATGCCTTCAGTAATTACATTTTAAAGGCTAACATGAAAGTGACGCCGGTCATGGTATAGTCTGCTGCAGAATTTATTCCTGCATCAGGAATCTTTACATCCATATCGTTGACCTTTCGTTCGGCATAGCAAACATTCAGGGCAGTGATATCCGACATTTTATAGCTGACGCCGGCTTCTATCAACGATACATCTTTGCCGCCCACAAGGGTGGCAAACAGGGAGGCTTTATCACTGACGGGATAGTTGGCGGCGATGCCGGCATGCAGAACGCTCTTGGAAGCGTCTTGCACATATTTCCCATAAGTAACCTTATCGTACTCATAACCGGCGACCAGATTCAGATTGGGGGTTATTTTGTACAATAAATTGAAATCCTGCAGTTTGTCTGCGGCATAGGTAGTCAAGGGGGAGATAGTACCTCCCCAACTTACTTCGACAGTAGCGTCTTTTGACTTAAATTGTCCGTACCTATACTGGAATGCAAAGCGGTCATTTAGACCAACGGTTAGATTGGATTTAAAGCCGGATTTGCCGTCGACTTCCAGGTTGGCAAATCCTTTGCCGCTTACTTCGGAACCCAGCGCGCTGCCAACTTCAAGAACGACAGCCCCTTCTTCAAACTGTGCGGAGGGAGATGCAAAAGTGGTAGCAGTGGACAGGACAAGACCCAATGTTAAAGATGCGGCGAGTTTGCGCATAATAGCCTCCTTGATTTGCTGAGTGTGAACTTGCTACATTCGACGGATACATCGTATGTACAGTTCATCATTCTATCATAAAATCCGTCAAATTACGACTAGATATTAGTACCTGGCAAAAATATTTTAAGGTGACTTGGTAGATTTTACTCTTGTCTAAAATCGGTTACAATAAACTATAATATAGGCAGAACGAAAGAGAGAGGATGAGGTATGCCATGAATCAAAGCATGATGGAAAAATACGCGTCGCTTATTGTACAAATAGGCGTGAACATTCAGCCGGGGCAAACCCTGGTGATCAATTCGCCGATTGAGTGCGCCGCTTTTACCCGGCTGGTGGCGCAGCAGGCCTATGCACAAGGTGCAAGGGATGTGGTCATTAGCTGGAAAGATGAGCTGTTCGGCAAGATCCGTTTTTTACAGGCGCCGGAGGAGGTTTTTAGCGAGTTTCCCGAGTGGCAAAGAGAATTTTATCTGTCTTACGCCCGTCGGGGAGCTGCTTTTGTCAGCATTGCCGCCAGTGACCCAGAGCTGCTGAAGGACGTGAATCCCCAGCGGGTAGCCAAGGCGCAAAAAGCCAGCAATATAGCTCTGGAAGAATACCGGGAAAAGCTGATGAGCAACCAGAATGCCTGGTGTGTCGTTTCAATTCCTACCGATTCCTGGGCCGTAAAGGTATTTCCTGCTTTGCCGGCGCCCCAGGCCGTGGCGGCCCTTTGGGAGGCCATTCTGAAAGCGGTGCGGGTGGATGCGCCGGACCCTGTGGCAGCCTGGGAAAAACATAAAGAAAACCTGCAAAAGAGCCTGGAATTCATGAATTCTCACCGGTTTCGCTTTTTGCGCTATAAAAACTCCCTGGGTACCGATTTTACCGTGGAGCTGCCGGAGGATCACCTATGGCTGGGGGGATCGGAACGTACGCCCGGCGGCATAGAATTCATCGCCAACATGCCGACGGAAGAGGTGTTCACCCTGCCGAAAAAAGACGGCGCCAACGGCCGGGTTGTCAGTTCTAAGCCCTTGAATTATAACGGAACTGTCATTGATAAGTTCTCCCTGACGTTTCAACAGGGCAAAGTGGTGGATTTTCAGGCCGAAAAGGGGTATGAAGTGCTGCAGCAGCTAATTCATACCGATGAAGGCGCCCGGTATTTGGGGGAGGTCGCCCTGGTGCCTTATGATTCGCCTCTGTCCCGCGCCAATATCCTGTTTTTAAATACACTGTTTGATGAGAACGCTTCCTGTCATCTGGCCCTGGGAAAAGCATATCCAGTTTGCCTGAAAAACGGTGATCGTATGAGCAAGGAAGAATTAAGCCGCAAAGGCGTCAATGATTCTTTGGTACATGTGGATTTTATGCTCGGGACAGAAGACCTGGAGATTACCGGTACTACGGCTGCCGGTCAGGAGATCCCGGTCTTTAAAAACGGCAACTTTTCGATTTAGGAGACACAAGAAAGAACCTGCCGGCTTAAGGGCAGGTTCTTTCTTTAAGGCAGGGTTTCGGTTCGGATAATGGGGTGGAAGCCGTATGTACCATCAGGGAATAGGTCGCTCCCAATTTAAACCCCAATTT
This sequence comes from Acetonema longum DSM 6540, assembly GCF_000219125.1. Classification (NCBI taxonomy): domain Bacteria; kingdom Bacillati; phylum Bacillota; class Negativicutes; family Acetonemataceae; genus Acetonema; species Acetonema longum. The sequence goes on along the minus strand of NZ_AFGF01000007.1, from coordinate 63,103 downwards.
GTCCAAGGTCAGTTGTTTCGCGGCGCTGTCATCATAGACGGTAGTATGAACCCGCCCTTTGGAATATTGCTTTTGCAAGAGGAATACGGCGTATTGCATCAGCGGCTTTCGCAATGATTCATAATTTTTATCCAGCCGGAGGTTGATGTTGTGGGTGGCGTCCCTGGGATAACTGCGAATTTCCAATATAGCGATGATGCTGCCGCCGACCTCCACGGCATATTCCTGTTTGGCCGTTTTCATCAGCCGGTTTTTGAACCATTCCAAATTTCTCTGGAACAGACTGGAGTGAGTCTGCCCCTGATCTCTCAGAATATGGCGTTGAATCCGCCGGGGGACACTGTTCAGGTAAAGTTTGTGAAGCCGGGAGCGGTCCCGGTCCTCCAGTTTGCGCAGGCCAGGCACATGGGGCGCCACCAGGCTTACGCCTCTCCTGGCAAACTCTTTTTCATAGTGGAGTATACGGGCCTGAGGGGAGAAGCCTAATCGTTTATACAACCAATAAGCCGGATTATCCGCCTTTACCTCTAGCACAACATCCAACGCATTTTTTTGGGCCCGCTCCAGCAATTTCTGGATGGTCCAGGCGCCGATTCCCCGGCTGCGATAGGACTTGCTCACGGTAATGTAATCCAGATGCAGCTGACGGCTATTCATGTAAGATACCTGAAAAAAGCCGCCGATCTGCCCGTTTACGGTAATAATATAGATGTTGAAATAGTTTCTTACGCTGGGGAAAATCTGGGACAGAGGTCGCAAAATACCATAATATTGACGGATCCGGCGGATATGAAGATTGATATTTGCCGGCAGAACATCGTCTTTGAAAGTGGCGGCAAACAGATTTTCCCATGCCTTTAAGTCACGGTAGCGGATTTTTTTTATTTCTACACCGGACATAGATTGAGTCATGGACAGGCCTCCTACTCTTTTTTATGTAGTATGTATGCCCTGCTTGTCGGAGGATCTGCCAGGGTGGCGGTTGTGCTTTCTGTGAAAATCCTGTCGAAAGTATAGGGAGTTGTGATATGATTCATATATATAAAATAGGTTGGTGATGAGAGATGAGTTACAGCAAGATTGTGAACCTGTGGGCCTGGCTCAAGCTTTTAAAAGAAGATACGATTGCTTTGTATTATGCCTGGAAACACCCTCTTACACCAGGGTATGTAAAAGGGATGCTGTTGGTACTGGCTGTCTATCTGTTCAGCCCGATTGATCTATTGCCCGACTATATGCCTCTGCTGGGTATTGCCGATGACGCCGCCCTGCTTTCGGCTGCCACATTGTATTTTCATCGGATGCTGCCTGAGTCTGTGCGCCTGGAGTGCCGGCAGCAAAGCCTGAAATGGCAGAAGCGGCTGCCCTGGGTTCTGGCTGCCGGCATTATTCTTATCGTTAGCTGGACTGTATTTTGGCTTGTGCTGGTGATCAAAGGCATTCAGTATATTTTCTCCTGAAGTCAGCGGCAAAATGTATCCGATACTTTGATTCCTTTATTATGCACCATGATCTGACCTTTTGCAATAACCGTATCAATCTCAAGAGAGTCTTCGCTGACAAGGACAAGGTCTGCATCGTACCCGGCCATGATATGTCCTTTTTCCTGAAGCTTCAAAACAGCCGCCGGATTGGAGGTAATCACCCGCAATGCAATTTCAAGGGGTACACCGTCCTTTAACACCGCATCTCTTACCTCATCAAACAGAGAGGTGCACTTTCCGACCCCCAGCCCGATGCACTCCCGCTTTTCATTAAATACCGGAAGACTTCCCTGTCCATCCGAGGAAAAGGTTATATTGCCTGCCGGCACGCCCTCAGCCAAACAAGTTTTGAGGGCTTTGCTTGTTTTTACCTCTCCTTCTTCCCAGAAGACAGGGTCGGAGCTTGTGGTGAAGTCTATATACCCGCCGGATTTGCCGTATCGTATGGCCTCTTTGAAAAGATAAGGGTTTCGGTTCATATGGGTTGGCAAGAATTGCGAAGCCGGAATCTCTGTTTTTTCTATCATTTCAAATAAAAAGTCTATCATTCGCAGCCCGTCGCCCACGTGCAGGTTTACGACCCCTGCCTTGCCGGATAGTATGCCGCCGAGTCTTGCATCAGCCGCAAGCCTTTTCAGCTCTTCTAAAGAGGGCTGGGAAGACCGGTGATCGGAAACAGCGATTTCACCTATTCCTATTATTTCTTCAATCGACATGATATCCGTCGGTATATCACCGGTTATAGTGGTTATCGGCACTCGATAAGAGCCGGAATAGATGAAGGCGGAAATGCCTTCTTCTCTTAAACCCTTTGCCTTTGCCAAAAGGGACATCATGCTTCTGGCGGTTCCGTCCGTTCCCAGGCAGCCGACGACAGTGGTAATGCCTCCTTTGGTCAGGTCAGTTAGGCTGATTTCAGGCGTTCTGGTCTTATAACCGCCTTCGCCGCCGCCTCCCAGTATGTGTACATGATTGTCGATAAAGCCCGGCAGTAAAAGTTTTCCCTGACCGTCCAGGACCTCTGTTTCTATAGGAAAGCAGCAGTTTGGTGATAGATTCTCTCCTATGTATAGTATTTTGCCGCCTGCTAGCACGATATCCTTCTTCCCGATGAATTCCGGCGCATATATTTTTGCGTTTTTTATTATTTTAATCATCTTTCTCCCTCGGGTCATGGTTTTAAGTTCACGATACGAAAATCATCAGAAAATCATCAATGGAAGCCGATCATGACGGCAACGATAATAAAGATGCAGCCGATTACGAAGAAGAAACCCTGCATTTTAATCTGCCATTTGGCATATCGGCCCCAGTCGATCCTGGCTACGCCGAGAACACCCATCAGGCTTGCGGAGGTAGGAACGAAAGCATCGGCAAAACCGGCGCCCAGCTGATAGGCAAGGGTGGAGATCTGCCTGGATACTCCTACCACATCGGCAAGAGGCGCCAAAATCGGCATAGTCAAAGCGGCTTGCCCTGAGCCTGATGTTACGAAAAAGTTAAATACAGTTTGAAATACATACATGAACAAAGCTGAAACAACAGTAGGCAACCCTGCGAATGCCGAACCCAGGTCGTGCAATATCGTATTCAATACGGTAGGAGTCGTTGCCGAGGTGCCTCCCAGCACCAGGATGATTCCCTTTGCCATGCCTACTACAATCGCTGCTCCCGTAAGATCGGCAGCGCCTTGCTGAAAAGATGAGGCGATGTCATTCACTTTCATGTTGTTTAATTTGAACAGTACTCCGATGATACCTGCCGCCAAACCGATGACAAAGAATTGGGAAGCGATTTCAGGAATATAATAACCTTCCTCGGTAACCCCCCAAATAATCCATATGATGCCCGCCAGGAATGACAACAACACCAGTTTGTCGCCTAATTTGAATTCATGTTTTTCTTCGTTGACCTGGATGTGCTCCCGGAAATAACGATCTGTTTCATATGCTATAGAGGATGTCGGTTTTTGTTTGATTTTATTGGCGTAAACCGTCAGATAGGCGCAGCCAAGGGCTGTAGTGATAACCCACATAGCGATTCTAAAGCCTGCCCCTGACATTACGGGCACGCCTGCTATGCCTTGCGCTATGGCAATACCGAAAGGATTCATCCAGGAGGCGGCGTTTCCGGCCTGACTGGCGACAAACGTAACACCTATTCCTACCAATGAATCATATCCCAGGGCTATCACAAAGGGAATGACGATCATGGCGAAAGGAATGGTCTCCTCTGACATGCCGAATACTGCTCCGCCTAGGGAGAATAATGTGAAAAGCGCCGGAATGGCAGCTGCTTCATAGCCTTTGACCCGTTTGATAAACGCATGGATGCCTGCATCCACGGAACCGGTTCTGAGCAGTATGCCAAAGGAGCCGCCAATTACCAGGATGAATGCAACGATGCCTACTGCCGAGCCGGTTTTATCTCCCGTTACCAGGCCTTCAAATACATAGTTCAAAACGCCAAAGCCGTAAAAGTCATCGGTACCCCAGATATTTGCCTGAGATTTAAGCTTCACGCTTGTATCATAAATCCGATCCTTAAACAGGCTGTATAATACAGGCTCATTAAGGCCTGCTGCATCTAAAGCGGCATGATCCCATTCCCCGGGTTCTTTGGCTAAAAACGCACCAATTTTCGCCTTATCAAGCCCTGCTTTATTTAACATCGCTTCATTATTAACTAATTCCGATAAATTTGTCTTCAATTTGACATTATCAATAGGATACTGATATCGGAATGATTCCGGGATTAATACGGTTCTGGATTTTTCTTTCCCTTCCGCATTCATATAGGTAATGCTATGGGTATCGAATTTGCCCAGAGGGATTAAGAAGGTCAGCAGCCAACAGGCAATCACTACGCCGAATATAATGATATAGGTATGAGGCATAGTAATCTTTTTTGCTTTTGTCTCGGACGCTGCGGTTGACATTTATACTCCTCCTTTAATAATTATACGCAAATATTGTGCCATAAATATCTTCAAGCTTCAAGCAGCACGAAAACAAAATTGGCTGGTTTTCCTGCTTTTTTATTTTAAATCATTTTGTTGGATGATTATTACTTTGCTAGACTGAGTTATAAATTTCCCCAATTATCCGGTTGAAGATATTGAAAAAAATATGCAGATGTGATATGTTACATTTAATAGAAAAAAGATGCCTGGGGAGCTGGAAAAGGCCGGCTGAGATATAGACCCGCAAGTCTATGACCCATTAACCTGATCTGGATAATGCCAGCGTAGGGACTGCTGCAAAAGGGTTTGGTTAAGCGCATCCTTACGGGTGCGCTTTTCATTATGTAAGGAGGAGAAACGAATGGACATTGCACGTCAAGCCGCCGCAGTGATCGGACGGGTAAGGGAGAAAAAGCCGCTGATTCATCATTTGACTAACTATGTTACAGTCAATGACTGCGCCAATATTGCTTTGGCCATCGGCGCTTCGCCGGTCATGGCCGATGATCCGGCGGAAGTGGAAGAAATGGTTAGTCATGCCGGAGCCTTAGTTCTGAATATCGGCACTCTGAATACCCGTACGATTGAATCCATGCTGATTGCCGGGAAAAAAGCGGCAGCTTTAGGAAAACCAGTAGTTTTCGACCCGGTGGGAGTGGGGGCCACCACACTGCGGACCCATACGGCTCAACGGATTATCCAGGAAGTACGTCCCTCAGTGATCCGGGGGAATATGTCTGAAATCAAGATCCTGGCCGGGATGAATGCAGGAATTCGCGGCGTGGACTCCACGGCTGACGAGCAGGGCGGCGAGGCGATTGCCCGGGAGTTGTCCCGGCGGTTGGGATGCGTGATCGCTATCACCGGCAAAACCGATGTCATTGCCCAAGGCGATAAGCGTTGTTTGATCCATAACGGGCACCTCATGCTGACCGGCATAACCGGTTCCGGCTGCATGACGACGTCTTTGGTCGGCTGTTGCTGCGGGGCGGTTGATGATCTGTTTGCGGCCGCCGTGGCCGGTGTGGCGGTTATGGGCATTGCCGGCGAAATAGCGCAAAAAACACTCAAAACGGGCGAAGAACAGGGAACATTCCGGATGCGTCTCTTCGATGCGATATCCACGATGCAGCCGGATACTCTGATTCATTACGGCAAAATCAATTAAAATTTAAAGGAGGGATATCATGCCTGTCAGAAAATTGACGGTAACAGCTTTATTGGTTGCAGTGGGAGTTCTTTCGTCGCACCTGGTGTATATTCCGGTTGGAGTGTCTAAGTGTTTTCCGGTCCAGCACGCCATTAATGTTTTACTGGCCGTGTTGCTGGGTACTCGCTATTCTGTGGGCGCAGCTTTCAGCATTTCGCTGCTGCGCAATATCCTGGGAACCGGCTCTTTGCTGGCTTTCCCCGGCAGTATGGCAGGGGCGGCCCTGGCCGGGTTTGTCTATAAGCGGACCCATCACATCCTGGGAGCCGTCCTGGGGGAAATCATCGGCACCGGCATTATCGGCGGGCTTCTCTCGTATCCGATTGCCAAATATCTGATCGGGTCTCAGGTTGGCGCTTTCTTCTTTGTCGCGCCCTTCCTGATCAGTACCACCGGGGGCAGCATGATCGCCTGGCTGCTGTGCAGGACGCCGGTGGCTACATATTTCAAAGAAAAATCAGTTTAGGAAACTCTTGCCTAGCATCTGAACCTTTTTGAACGGTTCCGGATTCGGGGATGCAGTGGGGTTTTGCAAATGATTTCTCAGTATGAAAGGCCTTGCACTGGAGTTGCAGGGCCTTTTTTTGCGCTGCATTGTATGAAACAAGCCGGGTAAGAGGAAATTGGGGATAAAGGCAGAACATGTAAGATAAAAGTAGTGTCGACAGGAAACTTCCCATATATAAAAACAAGATAGGGGGGAATTATAAATGCCGAAATTGGTTGAGTGCGTACCGAATTTCAGTGAAGGCCGGAGACGGGATGCCATTGATGCCATTGTGGCGGAAGTCAGGCGGGTGGAAGGGGTTAAATTGCTGAATGTGCAATCCGACGCCAGCCATAACCGGACTGTTGTGACCTTTATCGGTGAGCCGGCGGCGGTGAAACAGGCGGCTTTTCAATCCTGCGCCAAGGCTGCCCAGCTGATTGACATGGAAAAGCACACGGGAGAGCATCCTCGCATCGGTGCCACCGATGTCATCCCGTTTATTCCGGTGAAAGACGTAACCATGGAAGAGTGCGTGGCCCTGGCCAACGAATTGGCCCAGGAAATTGCACAAAAGCTGGATATTCCCGTTTACATGTACGAAGCGGCAGCCAAGACTCCTGTCCGCAAAAACCTGCCGGATGTCCGCAAGGGACAATATGAGGGATTAAAAGCCGAAATCGTGAAACCCGAGAGACAGCCTGACTATGGCCCGGTCCGGATGCATCCTACAGCCGGAGCCACGGCTGTGGGGGCCAGACAGTTTTTGATCGCTTATAACATTAACCTGGGGACCAGCGATGTGAGCATTGCCAAAAAGATCGCCAACACTATCCGGGAAGCCAGGGGCGGCTATAAATATGTCCGAGCCATGGGGGTCATGCTGGAAGACAGAAATGTAGCCCAGGTTTCCATCAACATGGTGGATTATACCGGAACTCCGTTATTCAGAGTGTTTGAAACAGTGAAATCCGAAGCCGCCCGTTATGGGGTAAACATTATCGGCAGCGAAGTGGTAGGCCTTCTGCCGATGCAGGCTCTGTTGGACGTGGCGGATTTTTATCTGCGTTTCGAAGGATTTGACCGGAAACAAGTCCTGGAAGATAATTTATAAAATAGGAGGGGAATTTTATGATGCTGATCGACAAAACCGTACAGGGCTTTATCACCGAATTGGCCTCCGACTCATCGGCTCCTGGCGGCGGCAGCGTCGCAGCCTTGTCCGCCAGCCTGGGAGGCGCTCTGGCAATTATGGTTTGCCGTCTGACCGTGAACAGTGAAAAGCATGCGGCCGTCCACACTGAAATGGCTGCTGTCCTTAATCAGGCTCAAGCCGTTACGGCTAGCCTGACCCGGTATATTGACGAAGATACCCAGGCCTTTAATCAAGTTATGGCGGCCTACAAACTACCCAAAGCCACGGATGCGGAAAAGCAAGCCAGGTCGCAAAAAATTCAGGAATCTACCAAGCAGGCCACTATCCTGCCTCTGCAGGTTGCCGAAGAAGCCCTGAAAGTCATGGAATTGGCGGCTAAGACTCTCGAATACGGCAATCCTCATGCAGCCAGCGATGCTGCTGTCGCCGGGCTGATGGCCTATGCCGGCCTGCGGGGGGCTCTTTACAACGTAGCGATTAACCTGCCGGGGATCAAGGACCAGGCCTTTGCCGATAACGTCAGGGCCAAAGCTGCAGCTGTCCGGCAACAGGCGGATAAACTTAATCAGCAGCTGGAGAGTATAGGTAAAGAGAAACTTGATTAATCAATTCATCTTGAGAGGATTTTAACCATGAGTAAGACAGTTGTTCTCGCCGAAAAGCCTTCGGTAGGCCGGGACCTGGCCAGGGTGCTGGGATGCGGCCAAAAAGGCAACGGCTATTTTGAAGGGGCAAGATATATCGTGACCTGGGCCCTGGGGCATTTGGTCACCCTGGCCGATCCCGAAGCTTATGATGATAAGTACAAGTCCTGGCGCCTGGAAGATTTGCCCATGCTGCCGGCTCAGCTAAAGCTGGTGGTCATCAGGCAGAGCGCCAGGCAGTTCCAGATCGTCCGGGAACAGCTGGGCCGACAGGATGTCCATGAGGTAGTCATTGCCACTGATGCCGGCCGGGAGGGGGAGCTGGTGGCCAGATGGATTCTGGAGAAAGCCCAGATCCGTAAACCCCTCAAGCGTCTCTGGATTTCTTCCGTGACCGACAAGGCCATCCAGGAAGGCTTTAGGAAGCTGAAAGACGGCAGGAAATATGAGAACCTCTATGCTTCGGCCGTGGCCAGGGCCGAAGCTGACTGGGTGGTGGGCATCAATGCCACCCGGGCCTTGACCTGCAAGTATAATGCCCAGTTGTCCTGTGGCCGGGTCCAGACCCCTACTCTGGCCATCATCGCTGCCAGAGAAGAAGAGATTCAGACCTTCCAGCCCAAGCCCTTTTACGGGATTCAAGCCGCAGCCAATGGGTTGAGGCTGACCTGGCAGGACGGAAAAACCGGCCAGGTCAGGACCTTTGACCGGGAAAAATGTGAGAAAATCCTGGGTTCCCTGGGGGGCAAACCGGCTGAAATTACCGCTGTCAACAAGGCGGCCAAGAAAAGCTTTGCGCCTCAGTTATACGACCTGACCGAGCTGCAGCGGGATGCCAACCGTTTCTTTGGCTTTTCGGCCAAAGAAACCTTAAGCATTATGCAGCAGCTGTATGAACACCACAAACTTCTGACTTACCCCCGCACCGACTCCCGTTATCTTTCCTCCGATATCGTTGATACCCTGAAAGAAAGACTGCAGGCCTGCGGCGTGGGCCCTTACATGAAAGCCGCCTTTAAACTGCTGAAAAGTCCCATCAAGGCCAATAGGCATTTTGTCGATGACGCCAAAGTCTCCGACCATCATGCCATCATTCCCACGGAACAGACCGTGATTTTAAACGCTCTGAGCGACAAAGAGCGAAAAGTGTATGATTTAGTGGTTAAACGCTTTTTAGCGGTATTATATCCGCCTTTTGAATATGAGCAGGTTACGCTCCAGGCCAAGATCGGCAGCGAGGCCTTTGTGGCCAGAGGCAAGACCGTCATTGCGGCTGGCTGGCGGGAACTGTACCAGGGCGAAACAGACTCAGACGAGGATACAGAAGAAACAGAAGACCCAGACAGCAGGAAAGAGATCGGTGAACAGCTCCTGCCTCCTTGCAGCAAAGGGGATGTATTGCCGGTATCCGGCGTTTCCCTTACCCAGGGCAAAACCAAGCCGCCGGCTCCCTTTAATGAGGGCAGCCTGCTGTCGGCCATGGAAAATCCGGTAAAGTATATGCAAAACGTGGATGAGAGCCTGAAAAAAACCATTGGCGAAACCGGCGGATTGGGTACTGTGGCGACCCGGGCCGATATCATCGAAAAGCTGTTTGGAAGTTTTTTGATTGAGAAAAAGGGCGGCAGCCAGGACATATTCATTACCGCCAAAGGCCGGCAGTTGCTGGAGCTTGTGCCGGCAGAACTGAGATCCCCGACTCTGACGGCCCGGTGGGAGCAGAAGCTGGCCGCTATTGCCAAGGGCGCCTTAGCAAAAGATAAATTTATTCATGAAATGAAGGATTACGCAAAAACAGCGGTTACTGGCATCAAAAACAGTCAGGAACAGTTCCGCCATGACAATCTCACCCGGACCAAATGTCCCGAGTGCGGCAAGTATATGCTGGAAGTCAACGGCAAAAAGGGCAAGATGCTGATCTGTCAGGACCGGGAATGCGGTTACCGCAAAGGCCTGGCCAAGGTGACCAATGCCCGCTGCCCCAACTGCCATAAAAAAACTGGAGCTGCGGGGAGAAGGCGAGCATCGCCTGTTTGCCTGCGTCTGCGGCTACCGGGAGAAACTGACCGCTTTTGAAGAACGGCGGCAGACCGACCATGGCAAGGTGTCGAAACAGGAAGTGTCACGATATTTAAAGGAACAGAAAAAGGCCCAGGACCAGCCAATCAATTCGGCGTTAGCTGACGCTTTAGCCAAGTTAAAACTACCAGGAAACCGTTGAAAAAGGCCCATCTGCGTTGTTGCTCCTGCGGGCGGGCGTTCGACGTACCCTCCCGAACGTACAGTCTCACGCCCGTCCTCGTCGCGTCTAGCATCTGGGCCTTTTTGAACGGTTCCAGATTCGTGGCTGTGGATGAGTTTGGCAATAGGTTTTTATTTATTTGCTATTGCAAAAGTACAGAGGGTGTGCTATATTTAAATCAGGCACCATCCTTATAGCGACTAGTGGTTTATCGGTATTGCAAATGTGAGATCCGTTTTTCGGTATTGCAAGCGATTCGCGATTCATCAGTCAGTAAGGTTAGTGTTTTTGTTTTAAACCGGAAAGTCAGTATCAAACCATCGAGTGTAGTTGTCTGCTGTTCAAGTCACGTAGAGTCAGTTTATGCATGAAATGTCAGTGGACCTTTGGGAAAGAGGTTGTTTCGAAACGTCACGTGTAAGACTCTTTGAGGCATCTGGGCTATAAGGATGGTTGCTTTGTATAAAAGGGGAGGATAAAACCTCTCCTTTTATGTTTGGTTTGTTTGATGCGCTTGGTTATGATATACTAGCATTCTGTAAGCACATTTTTTATACTTGCATTCAAAATAATAGAGGAGGATCCGCAATGTTTGTTCATCATCTCATTTATCAGGGGATGGCCGATGCCATAGCCTTTCGCGGCGTTAACAACGTTACTTACGCCCAGCTGCAGGAGGAAGTGGCAAAATACCGGACTTATTTTTATCAAATAGGGATCCGCTCTGGCGATAATATAGGATTGTTTTCCCGCAATTCAGTGGAATATGTCTGCAGTTATATGGCTATTGCCAGTTTAGGCGCGGTGGTTGTACCGTTTAATTTTCAGCTTACCTGCCGTGAAATCGCTTATATCGTAAAAGATGCCTGCATGAAGCATATCGTGACGGCTGAGCCCCTGAACATTGCCGAAGAATTGCACCGGTACGGCTATCGGCAGGAAGTGAGACAAAGCTTGATTTCCGATATCAAACAGCAGATATCCCAGATAGGCGAAATGACACCCTCCTTTGACAATCGTTTGCAAGAAGATCAGCCCTGTGTGATCATATATACCTCAGGGACCACCGGCAACCCCAAGGGAGCTGTATTGTCCCATAAAAATCTGGTCGCTAACGCCGGGGGACTGCAGAAGGTACTGGACATATCGGCCCAGGACAATGTTCTGTGCGTCCTGCCTATGTATCATTGCTTTGCCTGGACTTGCGCCGTGTTAAATCCGCTGCTGTGCGGCGCCTCGATTACGGTTCTGGAGGCCTTTGCCCCCAAGGAAGCGCTGGCTGCCATTAAAGACTACGGCGTGACCGTTATGTACGGTGTGCCGCCTATCTATAATCTGCTCACCCGGGTCGGAACACCCGAAGATCTGCAGGGAATCAGGCTGCTTGTATCCGGCGGCGCTTCCCTGCCGGAAAATGTCGCCCGGCAGTTCCGCCAAAAGTACGGCAAGACCGTTACAGAAGGGTATGGTTTATCCGAAGCTTCGCCGGTCGTGACCCTGAACCCTGCCGGTAAAACGAAATTTTGCTCCATTGGGAAAGCCCTGCCTGGCCTTGAGGTCCGGGTAGTGAACTCAAAAGGGGAGACTCTGCCTCCCGGTGAGGTGGGGGAATTGATCGTCAAGGGCCACACTGTAATGCAGGGGTATTTTAACCTGCCGCTGGAAACCTCATTGGCCCTCAGGGATGGCTGGCTGTATACCGGTGATCTGGCTTATCAGGATACGGAAGACTATCTCTTTATTGTGGACCGGCTGAAAGATATGATCATCAGCAATGGCGAGAATATTTATCCCCGCGAGATTGAAGAACTGTTGCATTCTTATCCCGGCATCATTGAAGCGGCTGTTGTCGGCCAGGCTGATGAACTGCGCGGTCAGGCGGTATGCGCTTATATTGTTATGGCTCCGGATCAGGCATTTGACAAAAAAGCATTGAAAGCATATTTGCAGGGCAACCTGGCCGCCTATAAAATGCCGCGGGATTTTGTGGCCGTGGATGCTCTGCCTAAAAATCAGACCGGTAAGATTTTAAAACGGGTGCTGCGGGATCAATTCACAAAAGACGCCAATGACGCGAGAGTAGGATAACGATGAGTCCAGGAGGAGTGCCCCTGTCCCGGATGCCGTTTGCCTTGCTGGCTCTGGCCTATGCCGGCTTGTGGGCTGGGACCGGTTCGGAGAGCTTGGCTGCATTGGCAAAAAGCCTGTCCTGTCTCATTATATTGGCCGGTATGATTCTTAGCTGGTGGTTTAACCGCAGCCGGGCTTTCTTTGTGTTGGTCGTTCTGGGGCTTAGTCAGTTTTTGCTGATGCATTCTTCCCTGGTTGGCGACCAAGCCTTTTTTCGCAGCACGGTGGTTCCGGTCGTCTGTTTTCTGATACCGCTGAATCTTTATGTTTTTTCCCGGATACAAGAGAGGGGCATCTTTAACGCCTGGGGCCTGAAACGGATGTGGTTTATTGGAATGCAGGGCGTATTTGTACTGGCGGTCATCCTTTCCCGTGACGCCGGGCTGGTTTCTCTGATTACAAGTCCCCTGGCGCCGGCCTATGCCTTTACATCCCTGCCGCCTGCGGCGATTTTTGCCTATGTTTTGACTTTTATCCTGCTCATCAGGCACTCTTACGGCGATTTCCACCTAAATAGCGCCATGCTGGGCGTACTAACCGCATCGGCCGTCGCCTTTCACTTTCAGGCAAACGCTCTGTCTGTTCCTTTATTTTTCGCTGCCGCCGGGCTTATGCTGGCAGTAGCGATGATTCAGGATTCTTATTCGATGGCCTATTTTGACGAGTTGACCGGATTGCCGGCCCGCCGTGCTTTAAAGGAAGAAATGCTGCGGCTCAGCGGGCGGTATACCATCGCTATGCTGGACATCGACTATTTCAAGAAGTTTAACGATACATACGGACATACCACCGGGGATGCAGTTCTGCAGCTGGTGGCCTCGGTTATAAAAGAAACCGGCGGCGACGCCAAGCCCTTTCGTTACGGCGGCGAAGAGTTTGTTATCGTGTTTCCAGACAAGCGCCTGCAGCAGGCTCTGCCTTACTTGGAAGAATTGAGGGAAAAGGTGGGAACAACAGCCTATATATCCAAGGACGCCGGCAAACATCAGAAGCGCTCGCCCCGCAAGCTATTCGTTACTGTCAGCATCGGAGCTGCAGAAGCAACCGGCAGGCTGAAAACGGCGGAGGCTGTCGTCAAAGCAGCCGATAAGGCTTTATATCGCGCTAAAGAACAAGGCAGGAATTGCGTAAGCAAATGAAACAAAGGATAAGATGCAAAAAAATCACCGGGATTTTATCCTGGTGATTTTTTGATAGTTACTTGGAATTTAGTTCGTTTTCAAGAATCCGGCAGGCTTTGCGCGATAACAGCACAATCCATACAACGGATACGACGATGAGTAGCACTAATTCTTGAACAGTCACTCGAATGCACCTCCATATAATGTGAGGCGGACATCCGGTTAGTGAGAGCTTCTCAATCTGAGGGAAGACCTCATGTCAAGATTTCGTGCGTCTCTCTTCTTCTCGAAAAACGCGGTCCTCTTGGCGGCATAGGGAAGCCCATTCTAGTTGGTTGGCCGATTATGTATACATTATACTATCGATTGCTCAAAACTGCAAGAATTTTATGTACGATTCTTATACAGTGCCAGTCTGTGAAAATTATGAACATTTTCATTTCATGCCCACACACTGGAAGGAAATTTGGAATCAAACTCGTATAGTTATTAATTAGATAGGAAGAAGAGCCTCTGTGCTATTATCAGAAAAGGAGTGTACTACTATGCCAGCGTCGAGACCATTGGGTATGTACCATGACAGCTATTGGATAATGTATGTATTGATGCTCGTAGCTTTCGCGATATTTGCCAAAGGAGTTTATGACCGGTATAAACTTTGGAAGGTTGGAGCCCCGGAAAACTTCAAGCCAGATATGGCAGGATTGATCCGGCTGATCAAAAACAGCTTTGGCCATGCACGATTACTGCGGGAACCCGGACCGGGAGTGGCCCACGCAGTCGTTTTCTGGGCGTTTGCCGTATGTGCTGTCGGCACACTGTCCATTGCTGTGACCGAAGACTTAGGAATCCCTTTGTTTCAGGGCGGCTATTATTTAATCTTATCATTGGCCATGGATCTGTTAGGATTGGGAGCGGTGATCGGGATCGGTTTTGCCGCTTACCGGCGATATGTGCTGCAGCCTGCCGGGCTGGATAACAAGCCGGACGATCTCTATACGTTACTGTTGATTGAGGCGATTTTAGTTACAGGCTTTCTGCTGGAAGGCTTGCGCATGGCCGCCATTCCCGACCCGTGGGCTGCCTGGTCGCCGGTGGGAGCGGCGGTTGCCGCGTTATTTTCCGGCGGGTCGCCGGCGGGTCTGAGAAGTGCCCACCAGGCTGTCTGGTGGATTCACCTATTGTTCAGCTTTGGATTTATCGCCTATATTCCATACTCGAAAATGTTCCATATGCTGAGCGGTTCAGCCAATATAGCATTGGCTCAGGGCAATGCGGCGCAAAAAATGAAGCCCATTGATATGGAAGATGAAACAGTCGAACAGTTTGGCGTAGCCGAACTGCAGCAATTTACCTGGAAACAGCTTCTCGACAGCGATGCCTGTATTCGCTGTGGCCGCTGTCAGGACAACTGTCCGGCTTATCAGACCGGCAAACCCCTTTCGCCCAAAAAGCTTGTCCAGGATTTCAAGACACATTTGAATCAGAAGGGGCCCTTGCTGGTAAAGGGCGCTACCGCTGAAGAAACCTCGGCGTCATTGGTGCCCGACGTAGTGAACGAGGAAGAGGTCTGGGCCTGCACCACTTGCGCCGCCTGCGAACATCAGTGTCCGGTCTATGTTGAGCATGTGCCTAAAATCATCGATCTGCGGCGGAATCTGACGATGATGGAAAGTGCCTTTCCTCATGAAGTCAAATTGACTTTCACCGGCATGGAACGGAATGGAAACCCCTGGAATATCAGCCGCAGCGAAGCAAAGTGGATGAGCAAGGAACTGGGAGTTGCTTCCCTGGCGGAAAAGCCGGAAGTGGAGTACTTGTTCTTCCCGGGCTGTAGCGGGGTATTTGACGAACGGAATAAGAAGGTAACTACGGCGGTTGTGAAGCTGCTGCAAAAAGCCGGCGTTTCTTTCGGTGTCTTAGGATCGGAGCAGACCTGCTGCGGTGACTCGGCCCGCCGTCTGGGCAACGAGTATCTGTATCAGACTCTGGCTCAGGGCAACATTGAAGCTCTGAATGAATATGGTGTGAAAAAGATTATTACCACCTGTCCTCACTGTTTTAATACTTTGAAAAACGAATATCCCCAATTCGGCGGCAATTACGAAGTAATCCATCATGTCACTTTCCTGGCGCAACTCGTGAAAGAAGGAAAACTGCAGCCGCAAAAATCGGTGGATGCTACCTGCACCTATCATGATTCCTGCTATCTGGGCCGCTACAATGATATCTATCAGGAGCCCAGAGCCCTTTTGGCCTCCATTCCCGGCATCAGCAGCAAAGAAATGGAGAAAAGCCATGAAAAGTCCTTCTGCTGCGGCGCCGGCGGCGGCCGCATGTGGCTGGAGGAAACCATCGGCGAGCGCATCAATGTAAAACGCACCGAACAGGCACTGGAAACGGGAGCCGGTATGATCGTAAGCGCCTGCCCCTTCTGCCTGACCATGATGGAAGACGGGACCAAACTCAAAAGCGTGGATGAAACGGTGAAGACCAAAGATCTGGCTGAAGTCCTTTGGGAGAGTGTACAGTAGAATAATAAACGAATTCCCATAGGGGAAGGGCTATCTCGGAGTTTTCACCTCTTCGAGACAGCCCTTTCTATCTTTTATTCAGTCAAAAGATTGATTGCGCAGCCAATTCCTTTTTACACACCCAGGAGGATTTTAAGAACCTTCCGGCTTACATTGGCGACCCGGTATTCAGGCGGCGGTTCCCAGTTTCGGCCTTGATGCAAAACCGTTTGCACCGCCCGCAAGATGGCTGTAGGATCACAGCCGGCAATCAGATTGCTGCCGGTCTCCAGGGTTTCCGGCCGTTCGGTCACATCGCGCAGCGTTACATTCGGCGTTTTGAAAAGGCAGCACTCCTCCTGCACTGTGCCGCTGTCACTCAAAACACAGAAGGCATTTTGCTCCAGCCACACGAAATCAAACAGGCCTAATGGCTCTACGATCCGGATACCGGTACCGGCTAAGGTCTTATTTTGTTTAATCAGTTGGGAGCGGGTGCGGGGATGGAGACTGCAAATCAGCGGCAGTTCATATTCTGCATAGAGTCTATGCAAGGCTGCGATGAATTTCTCCAGACGGTCCCCGTCGTCGACATTTTCCGCCCGGTGCAGGGTTACGAGAAAATAGCCTTGATTGGCTACTCCTAGCGTCTGCAGCGCCTGACTCCGGCTAATTTGATCTGCATAATGGCTGAGAACCTCGCCAATGGGATTGCCCGTAACATAGATCCGGCTGCCGGCAATGCCTTCCCGCAGCAAATTAGCCCGGCTTCGCTCGGTGTAAGGCAAGAGAATATCGCTGCAATGATCGACAATACGACGGTTGACTTCTTCCGGCACCCGGTCATCATAGCAGCGGTTGCCTGCCTCCATGTGGTAAACCGGAATGCGCAGCCGTTTGGCGGGCAGCGCCGCTAAGGCGCTGTTGGTGTCTCCCAGTATCAGCAGGCGGTCAGGCTTTTCCTCGCTCAGCACCTGTTCGCAGCGACGGAGTATTTCGCTTATTTGACTCATGGCGGTCTGGGCGCGGCAGTCCAAATGATAATCAGGCGACCGCAGCTTTAGTTCGGTAAAAAATATATCACTTAAGGTCCGGTCAAAATTTTGGCCGGTATGCACGAGAATATGCTTACAAAGGTCATCTAGGTAAGGAATAATCCGGCTAAGACGAATGATTTCCGGCCGTGTGCCCAAAATGGTCATAATCTTCATTGCAGCAACTCCCTTGTATTCTTAGCGCTTGATCTCTGATAAAAAACACTTCGCCTTTCGAGCGCGTGGGGTGTTTTTAAAAGATTATGCAGGTAGAGTCACCTGGAGTAGCATTTTTTCACACCATTGGGACGGTAATACATACATTATAATCAAGACTAAATTTAAACTGTGGAGGCAATTAAAAACGTGGACTATGAAATAATTATCATATCCAACAGACCTCACCTTAGCCGGGAAGCGCAATCATGTTTAGCGGGTTTGAACAGCAGAATTCTTGATGGCACAAATTATCCATCGTTTTCAAAGCTGGTTAATGAGGCGATAGTGTCAAGTTGGTATGAGAAAATTATCATCTGTAATGATAAAGCCCGGCCAACGCCTGCGGCGGTGCAAAAAATTCTGACTATGCTGCAAGACGGCTGGGGTTTGGTGGGCCTTTATCGATTTGGCTTTTTTGGATTCAAAAAGGACTTGATCAGAAAGATTGGTTTTTTTGATGAACGGTTTATCGGCGGCGGTTATGAGGACAATGATTTTACCAGGCGGCTGAAAGAGGCAAATATCAGTTATTATGAAAGCGAGGAAATTGACTATATTTATTTACCCACATCCTGGCAGTATGCAAAAACTAATTTTACTAAAAATCATTTTTTTAAAAAATGGCGAGAGGAAGGAAACGTGACAACCAGGCAAATGGCCGAAGAAGATTATCCATACGACATCGGTCCGCTGCAAAACATAAACTTTACTACCTTCGACAAATCAGTTTTGTTGCCTTATAATTTCAGGTTGAAAGACATGATCATGAAAACCGATCTGGTGGATTAAATTTTTAGGGGAAGGGTTCCACGGAACCCTTCCCGGCTTGTTAAATAGCTATTTCCCTGGCTGCTGAGTTGCTTGATCAATGCTGCCTTCCTGCCAGGATAACTGCGCTCGCCGCTTGCGGCAAATCGTCAGGCCCGGGGGAACGGGAATCGTCATTAATTCATAGGCGCGGGTGTCCTGCGCCAATATTTCCGCCGCCTGACAGGCCGTGCCGCACCATTGGGGGTCCATCATAGCCTCATCTTTCGGGTGGGTATCATGCAGCAAAATGAGACCGTGGGGCGCCACAAACGGGAAAAAGCTCGTAAAGTCCTGTAACACGGCTGTCTGCGAATGATCGGCATCAATGAACAGCATATCGATTTGCAGCGGCCTTACCGCCAATTCTCTGGCAAAGTCCTGCGTCGTCCCCTTAAAAAAGCGGGTTTTCGTTGAAGATAGCATGGCCTGCCCGGCTTCGACGCTGATATCCACGCCAATTAACTCTTCCGCTAGGGGGATGATGCGGTTAAAGAGGTAACACCGGTATAGCCCAAGCTCCACATAGACCCGCGGGCGGATGAGACCGGCCAGATGAACAATAAAGTCTTCATGCCAGTTTAATTTCACGAATTTTTCGACCTCCTTGACTTGCGTATATTTGATAACGCCCCATTCACGGCCTTCATTCCGGACGATTTGACCAATGCGGGAAAAATAGAGGTGTTTGTTATATTCCCATTCAGGGGGGCCACCGCTCACATAATAGCTGTCTGACCGGGGGTGGTACAAGTGTATTGTGGAAGCGTCGGTCTGACAATACTGGCAGCCATTGCTTAATAAGCGCTGGATAAAGTCATTGTCATCATAGGCCATGCCGACAAAATCCTCATCATATCCCCCAATCGCAACATACTGGCTGCGGTGAAGGGCCATCAGAAAGGGCAGCGTGACAGTTAAGGCGGCGCATTGGTCATAGCTATCCGGATCAGAGGCTCCGTCATGGTTATTGATATATGCCAGAAACCTTCCATCGCGGTCATCCTTGCCGGTGGGAATGCCCAGCAGTTTGGGATTTTCTAAAATGGGCGGCACAAGCCTGGCGATGGTGTCATTGACATGAAACATTTCGGCGCAGCCGATGACCAAAATATCGCCGCAGGATTGTTGTACGCCGATATTCATGGCAAAACCGGGTACCCGCCACACCACTTGACCGTTTAGATTTCTTTGCCCGGTAAATACATACTTCAGATTGAGCTTTTCCTTGAACTCATTGCAAACGGCTTCAGTTTCATCCTGTAAGCCGTCATTCACCACAATGGTTTCAAAATCAAAAGGGATATCCTGGCGGGCTAAGGACCATAAACCCCATCTTAACAAGTGTACCCTTTGGAATGTAGTTAAAATGATCGATACTTTATGCCGGGCTGTTTTTGCTTGCTGCTCCTGTTTAGCTATCATGCACTCCTGAAAAACTGCAGTCAGCAGCTGGCGCCATTTTTCGCCCGAATCCGGCGCAGCGGGAATTATGGTGAAATCATATTCGGCATAAGAGTGGGCAATATCGATAGAGTGGGTTGCAAGCCTATTGGCCTGCCGTAAATTCGCTTCCTGCTGCTCGCTTGCCGTACCGCTGGCGCGGAGATCCTCCTGCAGCAAAGCGATGGTGTAACGAGTGGGATCAATGAGCGGCAGGCGGGTGGCATCCTGAATAATGACCTCTGTATCGGGATACTGTTCCTCTAGATCACTGCGGGCCCGGGCGGCATAATCGCCCGGATTGTCGGCTGCGGAGGCGCCAAGGCTGACTGAGGCGGGCAAGGCGGCAAGCAGGGCGTCTTCTAAACCTGGGGCGACTGCTGCTGCCATGGCTAGGGCGACTTTTACCGGACGCACCGGAGTTTCCGGGGATTCCGGGCTATCTATTTCGCCCCACTGGAAGTGATAAACAATACTGCCGAAAGCCGTTTGATGCTTGATCCCCATGGCCTGGAGCTTCAAGATCAAGGCTGTGTCGCCGGAAATGCAAGGTTCTCCCCGCCGGGCGATCACCGGCCGGTAAAGATCGCTGCCAAAGGCCACCTGCCCTTCCGGGTAGCCTCCGGCCCGCTCAAAATGTTCCTTGCGGATCAGAAGGGGCATAAACAGGCCGCCGTCCGCTGTTTTAGCTTCCGCTAATTGACAGGCATACTGCAGAAACTGGCTTTCTTGATAGGAGGCGTAATCCCGGCCAAAGTTTTTTTCCACTCCGTATTGACCGCTGGGCAATTTTCCCGATTCCACCAAGCGGGAGGCGACGCAGTTTGCTCCGTTATAGGCCTGCCATAAATGATCAAACCAACCCGGCGTAAAAGCCATGTCGGAATTAATGAACACAATAAAATCTCCCCGGGCCTTGCTGACTGCAAAATTATAGGCCCGGTATACATTATTGACATACCATTCCCCTTGCTGTTTGGGAGTGTTCTCATGAATATAGTGCGGTATATAATGTTCCTGCAAATGGCTCAGCACAGCAGTGTTAGCATCATTGGCGACAAAGAAAAACTCCTTTTCAGTCATGTCGGTATAGCGCAAGACCTGCTCACGAACGAAATCCAGCCAGCCAACGCTTTTATAGACTAAACATATGATGGAGAATTTGGGCTTAAACACTTCTTCCCGGTACTGTTCCACATAAGCCAGGGACTCAACGAATTTCATAGGCTGCGGAGCTTCATCGTCCAGCCACAGACCTTCCGGAAACAGCTCACGGGGGACCTTTGTCACCGTTAGGCTTTCTTCACTGATCAAACGGTCAAGCATGTTATAACCGCGTTGTCCGTGGGAGCGATAAACCAGATATTTATATGCCAGGTTTCGCTCGGAAGCGAAGCCATAGTGCAGCACCTGAATGTCTTCGGCCCAGGCCATGCGCTGAATTGTTACCGGATGCGGCTTTTGATGCAACCCTGGTTTCGGCTCATAGAAGTGAATGCCGGGGACTACCCGCCATAGGCGGCAAAACCAGCCCTGGTCAAATAAACTGTCCAACCGCCGCCAGGAATGGCTGCGCCACAGATTCAGCTCGTGGAAGCATACGCCGTCCAGCTGTTGCACTTCACATGCGGTGCACCATTTTTGCAGGCAATCTGCGGCATTAGCGGTTAAAACTTCGTCCGCATCCAGCCATAAGATGTAATCCGGATTCAGTTTCAAGGCTTCCTGCAGCAGGAGTTGTTTATGGCGCTGTTCGTTGGCGAAATCATTTTCTGTCCCGCGCAGGACATAGGGCGTTTGCTGCAGCATATATTCGTAGCTGCCGTCGGTGCTGCCGTCGTCATAGACGACTAAATCCTCGACCAGAGGTTTTACGTAGGTTACGAATCGTTCCAGGTTTCCTTTGCGCAGTTCATTATAGATCTGGCACATGCACACAATCTTATATTTTTTCATCGTAAAAATTCCCCGTCTCTGTTAGTATCTTGATCTGTTTCCTGCAGCAAATGGTGTTTTGTCAACAGCGCCGCTGTTTCGGCGAAAGTCATGACAAAATCACCGGAACTGTATTCTTTGGACAAGGCCTGCAGCCCGGGCGCCGTTTTCGCCAGCTCGGGAAGCATTGATTTGATGGCATAATAATTGCCGCGATCATAGGTCCGCCAGGACTCTTCTTCGGAAACAAGAATTTCATGGACTTTTTCTCCCGGACGAATGCCGGTATAGGTCAGAGATATATTTCTGTCCCCGATTATGGCTTTGGCCACATCGACAATACGGGCTGCGGGAATTTTCGGTATATATATCTCACCTGGCGCAGCCTCTTGAAGGGCGGCAAAAATGGTATCAACCGCACTTTCCAAGGGCAGCAGGAACCGGGTCATTTCCTGGGTGGTAATTGTGACCGGGCCGCCATGCCTGATTTGTTCATGGAACAGGGGGATGACAGAACCCCGGGAAGCCAGCACATTGCCATAGCGTACACAAATAAACCTGGTCTGGGGAATGGTCACATTAGCGGCAATAAACAGCCGCTCCTGAAGGGCCTTGGAAATACCCATGGCATTCACCGGTTTGCAGGCTTTATCCGTAGAGACTCCCACCACTGTTTCTATGAGAAGCTTATGTTCGCATATTGCCCGGACGATATTTTCTGCGCCAAGCACATTGGTCAATACCGCCTCATAAGGAAAGTACTCGCAGGAAGGCACCTGTTTAAGGGCGGCGGCATTGATGACGATGTCCGCATCCCTTAAAACCGAACAAACAGAATGATAATTGCGGATGTCCCCGATTCTGAACTCAATGAGCCGGGCAAAATTATCATAGATTACCTCATCGGTAGCCGTTCTTTTGTGCTGGTATTCTACCCGCATGGCGTGCTGCTTCGCTTCATCCCGCGAGAAGATGATGATCTTCCGGGGAGAGCCGAGTTCCTTTTGCAGGAGCCGGCGGGTCAGCACTTTGCCCAGTGAACCGGTACCGCCGGTAATTGCAATCACTTTATTATCAAACAGCGCCATGCTCATTCCCCCTTAACTGCATCGTTTTGCTTGTTTGCGCATGATTCTTGTGCATGGCATGGATCAGTTCCGGCCAAGCGGGCGGTTTATAGCCTGTGAGGGCACGAAATGCCGCAGAGTCCAGTGACCGGTCAAGCCGGGTATTGTCTTCCGGTTCAATGATCAGGCTGGTTTCATACTGAGCATTGATGAGCTGCAGCAAATCATATTTCGAGATTGGATCGGCAGACAGGTGGTAAAGCCCCGTCAGCTCCGGCCGGGGAATGATATAATCCCTGATAATGCGCGAAAGTTCAATGGTGGGAAAGCCGGAATAAATAGCCTTTCTAAAACCGCGTACCGTTTCCTTTTGAGCCAGGAACCATTCCAATAATCCACGTTTTCCTTTTAATTCATGCCCAATGATCGAAGTGCGCAGGGTGATGCAGTGAGAATAAGCGACTTCGCCGAGATATTTGGTTCTTCCATAGAGATCATCTGCATTGGCAATATCCTGTTCGATATACCCTCCTTTTTCTCCGTTAAAGACGCAATCCGTACTGATATGGATCATGCGTGCGCCGGCTGCAGCGCACAGCAAGGCAACACGATGCGGCAGCAAAGCGTTCATGGCAATCGCTGTGAGCGGATCTTTGGCCTCCGGCACTTGCTTAATGATGCCAATGCAATTGACCAGGATGTCTGGCTTCACTGCCGCAAAAACATTTACCAGACTCTCTGGTTGCTGTACATCAACATTGCCGTATACTTTTTTCATTCTGTCCGGGGGAAGCCAACGCGACAGTTCATGTTCCGAGCGGACTGATGTATAGACGTCAAGGTCGGCGGCCTCTTCCGAAAGGAAACGGAACAAAGTGTGTCCCAGCATCCCTGAGCCTCCTAAGATCAGCACCTTTCTCATACAATGGTCACAACCTTCAAGAAAAAATTTCCACGCCTTTTGTACAGGTGCGTGGATCGGTCAGTCTCCTGATCTATTGTATTCAGGCGGGCCCGGATGTGCTCATCCGGAAGCGGAGCCATTGTTAGGAATATTGACAAGGATTGCCGGCACCGGTGACTGGCCAAAGAGTTCCTCAAGATTGGTCGGATTTAGACAGGATTGTTCTACAAAGTGAGGAATACTATAAAAAGATATCTTTAAACGCGGTACGATCTGCTGTATACTGAATACGACCACAGACCTCGCCGGTATTCATTATCAGGCGGCTGTATATAGGACATGCCCCTTCTTTCAACGGCTTTAGTTATGGAAATGATGCAGGCACCTGAAGATGGCAGCATGGGAGAAATGGATCAAAGTTAGCCCAATTAGAAGTAAATCGTTAGGAGACCGTTGAAACACATACTATTAAAAGGAGAAGTGGAATTTTTATGCTTTCAGTAAGAAAATCTTCGAGCAAATACCGGGACGCGGGGTTACTGCTCCTGCGTTTAGGTATCGGGCTGATGTTTATGTATCATGGCTATCCTAAGGTTATGGGCGGGGAGGCGGCCTGGGTAAAGGTAGGCGGGGCGATGCAGCATGTCGGCATCACGTTTATGCCTGTGCTCTGGGGATTTCTCGCGGCTTTCTCTGAGTTTGCCGGCGGATTCTTGCTGGCGGTGGGATATATGTTCCGCCCGGCATGCATCCTGCTAACCTGCACCATGGCTGTGGCTGTGACGATGAAGTTTGCTACAGGCGCCGGCTTGGCAGGGGCCAGCCAGGCATTGGAATTGGGGATCGTAGTCGTGAGCCTGATGCTGATCGGAGCGGGAAAATACAGCTTTGATAAGGGTTAAGGCCGATATTGTCCCAGACCCGTTTCGGGCGGATGCGCTAACTGCCGCTTTAAGGCAGTTAGCCTTTTCCTTTTGCGCTATCTCTCATTTTTGCGGTTTATTGCCGCTTGCAACCGGGAGTGGGATTTGTTAGACTCATTACATTGTTAAGAACGACTATATTTGGTATATAAGTAAAGGCCCTAAGTGAAAGGAGCATATCATGGAAAATTCCCGACAGTATCAAAGCGGCTGTTATATAGCGTTACTAACCGCCGGCCATTTCCTGAGCGATTTTTATGTGACTTTTTTGCCGGGATTGCTGCCGATGGTCATCGAAAGGCTGGGATTGTCGTTAACTTTAAGCGGACTTTTAGTCATGATCTATTCCTTTACCTCCAATCTTCTGCAGCCGGTGTTCGGCTACTATGTGGATAAAAGCGGCTATAGCTGGATGGTGCTGCTGACCATTCCGGTCAGTGCGGTGTTTATTTGTCTGTCTGCTGCTGCCGACAGCATTTTTACCCTGTTTCTCTATATTACTTTGTCCGGGTTAGCCGCCTCCCTGTTTCACCCCCTTGCTTCGGCTTTGCTCGGTAAGGTATCCACAGCGGAAAATAAGGGGCTGGGCATGTCGTTTTTTATCGGCGGCGGCAATTTCGGCGTGGCGGCCGCTCCGGCTGTGGTCATGTTTTTCCTGTTTTACTTTAGCGCCGATCAGCTGATTTGGCTGGCTATACCCGGCCTGTTGGTGACCTGGGGATACTATTGGACCGGGATGCACCGGATGCCTCTGGGCCGGGTGCCTCAAATCCAAGATACGGCCAGTCAAAATTCCGTTCCCTGGTATCGTTCGGCCAGTTTGCTGAAATTGAATGTGGTGATGGGCTTACGCGCCTGGCCGCAGTCCGTCATCCCCAATTTTATGCCGGTGTGGCTGTTGCAGCAGGGGCATTCGCCGGCATTGGCCGGCTCGATGATTACGGTTTTCCTGTTTGGCGGCGCGATCGGCAGTATCTTCGGCGGCTATCTGGGAGACCGCATGGGCCGCAAACCATGCATTATCGCCTCGCTGGCTATTTGCATTCCGGCGCTTTATGTGTTTTTGGCCAGCCGGGAGGTGACGCTTCTGACCTGGGCAGCTTTGTGGATTAGCGGCGCCTGCTTGCAGGCCACACTGCCCTCGTCAGTGGTCTGGGCTCAGGAAATGCTGCCCGCCAACGCGGCTATGGCTTCCGGCATGATGATGGGATTGGCTTTCGGTTTGGGCGGGGGCGGGCGCTGCCATTACCGGGCTGATTGCCGATTTTATTGGCCTGCAGCAGGCATTGCTGCTGTTGATTGTGCCACTGGTACTGGCTGTCGGCATTGCGGCGATGATTCCCGACAAAAAAACGGCGCTGACGTCTGAACCATCCGTTAATTAAAACGCAGAATAACATAAAAAAGGCAGCGAGGTCGTTTGAACTGAACCCGCTGCCTTTTTTACATGCAATTATACGTTGGTCGTTGTTTCATTATATTTATCGATGCACCGGAATAGCTGGGGGATGATGGCTGCCAGGGGCTGCTGAAACAGCATGGCTAGTATAATCGGGATAGCCACCGCCGGCGGGAAATAGGTCATGGCCATCACCAAGCCGAAACTGATGTTGCGCATGCCGACGGTATAGATCATGGTAAAGGCAGATTCCCGGCGGTGTTCCTTCAAAGGCAGGGACCCAAGGAAGCCCAGCAGATAGCCGGCAGCAACCGTGAGGAATACAACTATAAGGATTTTAAGGACCGACATGCTCCAATGGATGGAGGGCGCAACAATGGCTGCGTTCAGGAAAATCACCAGGAAAAAGGCCACTTTGGACGACAGGCCGCCGATACTGTTGGCGAAGGAAGTCAGTTTGCCATGCGTCAGATCATTGGCTGCCATGCCAATTAAACTAGGAATTGTTACCATGATCAATAATTGATAAGCCATGGACAGGTAATCGATTTGCAGTGTCTTGCCGATGATGATTTTGAAAAATAACGGCAGCAAAACCGGTACGATAAGGGTGTCCAAGGTAACAACGACCAGGGCCAGGGCAGCGTTTGCCTTGGTGATGGATACCCAGATCAGCGAGGTAACCCCGATAGGAATGGAGGCGCTGATGAGGAATCCCAACCGGACTGACTCATTGTCCGGAAAAAATAGCAGGCCGATCAGCCAGGCTAACAGTGGTGCCGCCAAATGAATTAACGCCAATATCCACAAGGGAAGCCAGGGCTTACCCAGGACTCCGATAAATTTTTTCAGACTAGTCCCTAAGGCGGTTATAAACGTCATATAGGCGAATGCGCCGATGATGACCGGTTTTATATAAAATGCGTTCTTTGGGATATCCAGTATAAATCCGCAAAAAATTCCTGACAGCACCAGATAGAACATGCGCTGCCCGAACCATTGATTCCAGCATGCGGCAATCCTTGTTATATTCACATTTAATCCCCGCTCTCTCCAATATAGTATACAGAACTCATCTTTTGGCTCAATCGTAACAAGCCCTGGATAGTTTGTCAACAATCCGTCATGCCTGTATTCCCTGCTGCATATATTATGAGGCATATTGAAAAATTGCCATTGTGCGGGCAATGAGAGAAAGAGTAGTTATGCCTCAGACGATTATGCCGCTGCAACCGATTCTGACCGGTATTACACTGGAAGCTCTGTGGGCGGCCGACATATCCACGCTTTGGATTTATCGCCGGCCAGCATTGAACGCCGGGAAACCGCTCTGGAGAAATATAGGGGTATCCTGAAAAATACGGGGCTAATGCTGATGCATGGGCCCCCTGTTTTTTATGTCTGCAGGAAAGAATAGCGCCGGCTCTTGTTTCCGCTATATAAATAAGGTAGTATTGTAAATAGTAATATTATTAATTAGAAATCAGGAGGATTTAGAAGCAGTGGAAGAGATCATCGCTTTGCTGCGGCAAAAGAATTGTAAGATCACCCCCCAGCGCCGGGCTGTCATTCAGGCTCTTAGCGACAGCGACCAGTTCCCGACCGCCCAGGCAATCCTGGAGTATGTCAGAAAAATCCACCCGGACATGGGCTTAGATACAGTCTACCGCAACCTGAATTTGCTGGTTTCCCTGGGAGTGGTCAACCAAATCAGTGTACCCGGCCGGGATGGCAACGTGTTTGAACTGGTGGCCCATCCACATCACCATCACCTGATCTGCCTGAAGTGCGGCAAGGCCAAGTGCCTGTCTTACTGTCCGGTGAACCAGGAAGAATTGAGCAGAGTTACCGGCCAGGAAGAGTTTGAAGTCGTAGGGCACTCGCTGGAATTCTACGGCTATTGCCAGCAATGTCGGGGGGACCGGTGAAAAAGGCTCATCTGCGTTGTTAGTCCTGCGGGCGTTCGACGTACCCTCACGTACAGTCTCACGCCCGGCCTCGTCGTATCAGACTTTATGACTTTTCGGGAGAGTGGTAACAGATGACGATCTGCCATGAGCCGAAGAATCACTTAAATTCTGCACTGTTTGGAGACGCAGAGCGTCTCTCTACCATTCCTGGCATCCGGACCTTTTTGAACGGTCCCTGCTTCAAGGATGGAGATAGTTTGCGGCAAATTTTTTCAAAAGTTTAAGGAGAGTGAACCTTGGTTGAACATATTTGAATTAGAGAATATATCCTTTGCCTATAATCAGAATGTAGTAGTATTTAATCAAATCAGCTTCTCGGTCAGACAGGGGGATTTTGTGGCTTTGGTGGGGCCTAACGGGGCGGGGAAATCTACGTTGCTCAAGTTGTGCGTCGGATTGCTCAAACCTCAGAGCGGACAGGTCAGGCTTTTTGGCGAGCCTGTGTCCCGGTTTGACGGCTGGGCCAAGATTGGTTATGTGCCCCAAAATCCCTTGAAAGACCGGCAATTCCCCGTGACAGTGGAGGAGATTGTGGCCATGGGACGAACGGCGCTGGTTGGAATGGGACGCAGCCTGAGACCGGAGGACAAGGCTGGTATTGACAATGCCCTTCATCTAACAGGACTGAATTCCTATCGTCATCGCATGATCGGCCAATTGTCCGGTGGACAGCAGCAAAGGGCTTTTGTCGCCCGGGCGCTGGCTTCCCGGCCGGAAGTGCTGGCCCTGGACGAGCCTACTGCCGGTGTCGACGCTTTGGCCCGGGATGATCTGTATTCCCTGTTGGCTGAACTGAATGCGGGGAAAGCGGTGACCATCGCCATTGTCTCCCATGATGTAGACGTCATCTCCCGCTACGCCACTCAGGTGGCCTGCATTAACCATGGCGTCACTTATTATGGCGAACCGGGCCGGTCCGGTAACAGGACGGCTCAAAACCAGGAGATTAATCATGTAAAGGCGGGGAATATAGTTCATGCTTGAGATACTGGAATTTGACTTTATGCGGAGGGCCTTGATTGCCGGGCTGTTAGCAGGGATCATCTGTCCGGTCATCGGCGCCTTTATCGTTATGCGCCGGCAATCCCTGATCGGTGACGGCCTGGGGCATATTGCCTTTGCCGGTGTGGTCCTGGGCTGGCTGACCGGGTTCTATCCGGTATTGACCGCTACAGCGGTTACGGTGGCTGCCGGTCTGGGGATTGAAGAACTCAGGGACCGCAAGCCGGCGTTTGCCGACATGATTCTGGCTGTTTTTTCTTATGCCGGCATCGGTATCGCTGTTTTATTAAGCAGCATGAGCAAAATGAGCAATGTCAGTCTTATCGGCTATCTGTTCGGCAGCATCGTGACAGTCAGCCCGGAGGATGTGGTGACCATCGGTATCCTGGCGACAGTGGTCTTGGTGACAGTAAAGGTCATTTATAAAGAATTGCTGTTTTTGACCTTTGATCCTGAGGTGGCTTTCGTCAGCGGACTGCCGGCCAAAGCCGTCAACCTTTTATTTGCCGCCCTCACGGCTGTTACCGTGTCAGTCTCCATGCGCATTGTCGGGATATTGCTGGTTTCCGCCCTTATCGTCATCCCGGTAGCGGCCAGCCTGCAGATTTCCCGCAGTTTCCGCCGCACCCTGATCAACGCGGTGCTGATTTCTGAAGTCTCTGTACTGGTAGGTTTGGTAACCTCCTTTTACCTGAATGCGGCGTCTGGCAGTACGATTGTGCTTACCGCAGTGATTCTTTTTGCTTTGTCATTTTTGGCAAAACAGTTTGTTCTCGACCGGGCAGGGCGGGTTAAGCTGTCCCGGCCAGGATGAAATGCCGGTATGTGATTCCCGATTACGCTTTTTCCAATCATGCAGTTGACACAGCAATATGTGGAATATATAATTGAAATCAAGAATAATACTAATTAGGAATATTATTATCAAAGGTGTGATTGTGTGAGAAAAGCGATGCTGCGTTTTGGGGGATTAGTGATCGTTGGTCTGTTAGTGGTTGCTATGATACCGTCTTTTTCATCTGTGGCATTTTCAGATAGCAAACCAACGGTAGTAACGACAATTTATCCCCTTTATGAATTTGCCCGACAGGTGTTCGGCCAGAGAGCCGAAGTGGTCCTTTTGACCCCGCCGGGAGTGGAACCACATGACTGGGAGCCCGGACCGGCAGATCTGGTGAAAGTAAAGAAAGCAAAACTGTTTATTTATAACGGCGCAGGTATGGAGCCCTGGGTTGAATCCATTAAAAACACCGTACTGGCAGGAAAGAATGTAGTGAATGTCAGCCAGGCTGTGACTCTGATCGCTGCCGCTGAAGAGGATGAGGACCATGAGGAAGATGGGCATGGTCATAGCCATGGTCATCTGGACCCTCATATCTGGCTGGATCCGGTTAACGCCCAGGATATAGTGGGGCGAATCGCTCAGGCAGCCAAAGAAATCGATCCGGCTAACGCCACTCGGTATGAAGCCAATGCTCAGTCCTACATAGCCCAATTGGCCGCATTGCATGCCGAATACATCGCCGTCTTCAATCAGGTCTCCCGCCGGGAGCTGATTACCACCCATGCGGCGTTTGGCTATCTTGCCAAACGTTATGGGTTGGTGCAGGAAGCTATCATGGGATTGGAACCGGATGCCGAGCCTTCACCGGAAAAAATGACCCAAATTATTCGCCACATCAAAGCTCACAATATAAAATATATTTTTGCCGAAACTCTGTTGAGTCCCAAACTGGCCCAGACCATCGCCAGTGAAACCGGCGTCAGGGTCCTGGTCCTGAATCCTTTGGAAGGGTTGACCGATCAGGAGGTTGCACAAGGGAAAAACTACCTGTCCGTCATGCGGGAGAACCTGAGTCAATTAAAACAGGCTTTACAATAAAGAGCCATAGACAACCAGTTATCAGTCCGGATTCTTTGTCCGGACTTTAATTTTTTGTATTGTTTTATATGCCGCAGGCAGCGAATATGATATGATAAAGCTGATTGATTCCGCATGATTGTTGGAGGTAATGAACTGTGAATAAATATTGGGGCAAGGTGCTATTTTGCGGTCTGGTCGCTCTCTTTGTTTTGGGCGGGGCGCCGCCAGAGGTTCAGGCGGCACGGGCAGGACGAAATTCACCGGCTGCCAGTGTGATCATTACGCCCAGCTTGTTTCCTGCCTATGTGGCTGACGGCAGCGTCAAACAGTGGGGATACATTAACCGGCAGGGAAAGTTTCAAATAACGCCGCGTTATGAGTGGGTTTATGATTATGAACCCAATGGGCTGGCCCGTGTGATGGAAAAAGGGAAAGTCGGAGTCATCAACGGCAAAGGCCGTTATCTATTTGAACCGGTGTATCAGTCGGTCACGCCCTTTTCCGGTGGGGTGGCAGTGGCTTTTGACGGAAAAATATATCAAGTTTTGCATGAGTCCGGCAAAGTAATATACCGGAGTGAAGACTATGTTGGCCCATTTTCGGAAGGACTGGCCGTAATTCGCAAAATTACGCCCCAAAAGCAGCGGTTGTACGGCTATATTGATGCCCGGGGGCAAACAGTGATTGAACCGCAGTTTTCATTTGCCTCTGATTTCCGGCAGCAGAGGGCGATTGTCCAGTCTGTATCCGGCCAATATCAGATCATTGACCGGGAGGGCAGGGTGCTGCTGGAGTCTGATCTGCCGCCGCAAGAAGCCGCGGGCGGCATTGTTACTCTGCGTTATGGGGATGATGAGTTTGGCTATAAGGCACTAACTGGCACCGAACTATTCCCCGGCCGGTTTTATTATGCCGGCCCCTTTGAGGACGATCTGGCGATTGTAAACATTTCCCCCAATTATATGCGTCCCCAATATGGGGTCATAAATAAAGAAGGAAATTACGCGATAGAGCCTGAGTATGCCAGAATTCAATCCATCGGCGGCGGTCTGTTTGCCGTCAGTTCCCGCGGCATGGGCGCCGGCGGCGACACATTCAGCCCTAAAGCTATTTTTGACGGCAACGGCAAACAGTTGACCGATTTCCGCTACTTTGAAATCGGTAATTTTTCCCAGAATGTAGTACCGGTCAGTGAAGATCATGTTACCTATTTTCTCAATAAAAACGGGGAAAAAATCGATGACCTGCCCCAACTGGCCGGAGTCGGCGTGGTTATAGTGCAAGGAGATGTGATCAAGGCTAATATTGACGACGATTTAATGTATCTAACCAAGAGCGGTAAAGTCATTTGGCAGGCTGCCACTGAATGGAATCTCGCCGGCAGCTTGCTGCGGACCTTTAAATACCGCCCTGACCGGGCTATGCTGATTAAGTATCCTCAGGTACTGGAACATAAAGACCCGATTGTGCGGGATCTGCTGAACGGACAGCTAAAGGCGCTGTTTGTCGGTGATCAGCCTGTCTCTCCTCAGGAGGACGGGATGTATACAGCCAGCGCTACCGTTAATTTTTCTTTGCGCCAGCAACAGGATCTCCTGATTATCGAAAAAAATGGCTATTACTATCCCGTCGGAGCGGCTCACGGCATGCCGTCGCGCCAATACTATCATTTTAACTTCAAGACCGGCCGGAGATACTATCTGGCGGACTTGTTCCAACCGGACAGCGACTACCAGGATGCCATTACCCAGCGCATCAACAGCATGATCAGCACCGCCAGCGAACAGAAACTCTATTACGGAGAGCAACTGGAATCCATCCGGCCGGACCAGGAGTTCAGTGTTACCGAGACAGGGCTGAAAGTCATCTTCCAGCCTTATGAAATCGCCCCTTATGCGGCTGGGTTCCCTGAGTTTGTTATTCCCTGGGGAGAACTGATGGATATGGTGGATGCCACGGGCGGGTTTTGGAAGGCATTTCGAAATTAGAAAAGAATAAGCAGGGTAAAAGCCAGTCGGACGCGATACACACATCCGGCTGGCTTTGAAGTTTCTTTTTTCAGAAAGGATTTTGGTTGTACAGGTATTCCGGGGTTTGACGCTTACGGAGAAAATGAGATGACTCCTTTGATTGCATCTTTTACTCTGTATTAGGGGTAAACTAACCATGGAAAAACGGAGGTGGCATTTAAATGTTATTAAGCTGGCTGACAATGAAACTTATGGATCCCATGGCTGATGAAATGATGGCAAAAACCCTTACAGAGGACTATCCGGACAACCCTTTTCTCATGGTAACGGTGGCGGAGAAACTGTCGCCGCGCGCACTGGTAGAGGCGGCGATGCGGGCCGAATCGGGCAAGGAGCTGACCCGCCCGCTGGGCAGTCCGGTGGTGCTGTCGCCGTGGGATAAGATCCTGTTAAATCCCAAGCAGCTATTTCAATTGCCTTATCCGGACTATACGCAAGTTAAGACCCAAACGATTATTGGGCCTAATGCTAAAAAGCCGCTGAAGCTGGCCATTCCGATTATGATTACCGGCATGTCTTACGGCGGTTCTCTGAGTCTGCTGATGAAGATGGCTTTGGCCAAAGGCTCGGCTCTGGCCGGTACCTCAACAAATACAGGTGAGTCGGCTGTTACAAATGAGGAGCGGGACGCCGCCCATTATTTGGTCGGCCAATACCACCGGGGCGGACAGCTCAGCGGCAAGGAGCAATTGAGCCGGCTGAATGCGATTGAGATTCAGCTGGGGCAA
Organism: Acetonema longum DSM 6540; assembly: GCF_000219125.1. Classification (NCBI taxonomy): domain Bacteria; kingdom Bacillati; phylum Bacillota; class Negativicutes; family Acetonemataceae; genus Acetonema; species Acetonema longum. Next base: position 29,829 of record NZ_AFGF01000007.1, on the reverse strand, counting down.
GGCGCATGGGGCGGCGCCGTGGATGAACCCATGCCGGCTTCGCAAATGGGAGAGCATCTTAGAAAGGCCTGGCAGCTCGAAGAAGGGCAGGATGCGACTATTTATTCCCGCATGCCCGGCAAACAATCGACCCAGGATTATATAAAAATGGTCAATAGCATGAAAGAACAGTACGATGTGCCGGTCGGAGTAAAAATTGCCGGGACAGACTATATTGAATATGAACTGGCTGTCATTGCCCAGACACAAGCCGATTACATTGTGGTTGACGGCTCTGAAGGCGGCACGTCATCTTCCAATCCCACCCTCCAGGATCATGTCGGGCTGCCTACCTTCCACACTCTGGTCAGGACCATTGACTGGCTTGAGGCAAATCACTTGCGGGAGCGGTTCAGCGTGATCATTGCCGGCGGACTCACAACGCCCGGTCACTTTCTAAAAGCTCTGGCATTAGGTGCGGATGCAGTATATATCGGCACTATCGCCTTAATGGCTGCTTTGCAAAGCCAGGTGGCTAAGGCTCTGCCCCAGGCGCCGCCGGTGCAAATTGCTCTTTACACAGGAAAACTCAGCGATAAGCTGGATGTTGACGTGGCGGCCCGGCACTTAGCCAATTTTTTAGCATCCTGCACGGTTGAAATGCAGCTGGCGGTGCAGGCGGTGGGCAAGCAATCCGTCCATGAACTGGACCGTTCCGACCTGGTGGCGGTGGAAAAGGAACTGGCTGAATTTGCCGGTATACGCTACGCTGCCAGCCACCGCGAAGGCCACCACCAGACAGATTCCGGGCAAAAAGCCGTATGGCGGTCGAATCAAATGCAACTGCAATAGTGCGTGATAAGTGCGAAAAAAATGCGACAGGGAATCTTCCCTTGTCGCATTTTTTATTTTAAGCATTTTTTAGAAAAAGGGAAATAGCTTATATTAGCAGCTCAACTATGCAGCCGGGAGGGATAAAATGGGCAAGCCGCAAATTATGTCAGTGGGAACGGCGATACCGCCTTATGCCTTAGGGCAAGAAAAAATAAAGGAATTTGCCGCAACATTGTTTCAGGCAAAGCTGGATCATCTTGACAGGCTGTTGGGCGTATTTGAAAATAGTCTGATTAAAGTCAGACATCTATCGCGCCCACTTGCCTGGTATCAGGAAGCCCATTCTTTTGCCGAGGCGAACAAGGTTTATGAAGAGACGGCCGTTGCTCTGGGCGGGGAGGCAGCTTCCAAGGCGATTAGGCAGGCCGGCGTCCGGCCGGAGGAGATAGGGGCGGTTATTTATATTTCTTCTACCGGCATTGCCACGCCTACTGTGGATGTTAAAATCATTCAGAAATTAGGTTTATCACCCCATACGGTCCGGATCCCTATCTGGGGACTGGGCTGCGCCGGGGGTGTTTCCGGCCTTGCCCGCGCGGCTGAGTTGGCGCAGGTATCGGGCAAGGTCGTGCTGCTGATAGCCGTTGAACTGTGCAGTCTGACTTTTCAGCGGAACGATTATTCGAAAGCCAATCTGGTCGGCGCCAGCCTGTTCGGTGATGGAGCTGCTGCCGCCCTTATCGCGGTGGATGGCGGCGGACCGGCAGTATATGGCAGTTATAGCACTCTATTTCCCGGCACTGAAGATATTATGGGGTGGGATGTTGCGGAAAGCGGTCTTAAGGTCCGCTTTTCCCGGGATATTCCGACCATTGTCAGGCGCTATTTGCCGGAGCTTACAGGCAAGGCCTGTGAGGCATGGAACATTGATATTCATTCCGTGCAGCATTATGTCGTGCATCCGGGCGGAGCGAAAGTCCTTGAGGCTTACGCCAACAGCTTAAAACTGCCTGATGGCAGCCTGAATCATGCTTATAGGGTTTTAGCCGCATGCGGCAATATGTCGAGTGCCTCGGTATTGTTTGTACTGGACCGCTTTCTGGCAGTTACGCCGCCGACCCGGCAATATGGGCTGATGTTAGCCCTGGGTCCGGGTTTTAGCGCTGAGCAGGTGTTGTTTCAATGGTAGCGTGGCTGATTGCCGGTTTGGCCGCCATCATCGTTAGCCAGCGCCTGTCGGAATTGCTGCTGGCCCATCGTAACCGGCTATGGGCGCTGAAACAAGGGGCCCGCGAGTATGGCGTCGGGCATTATCCGTCGTTTTTCCTGCTGCACGCTGCATGGCTGGCCGGCTGGATGGCGGAGGGCGGATTCAACAACTGTCTGGCTTTTTCCTGGCCGCTTTGGCTGAGTTTGTTTCTGTTGGCGCAGGTAATCAGATATTGGTGCATCATCAGCCTGGGGCATTATTGGAATACCCGCATTTTGGTCATTCCCGGGAGCCAACCTGTGCAGCACGGTCCATACCGCTTTCTGAGGCATCCCAACTATCTGGCTGTGGCTCTGGAACTGGTGGCGGCGCCGATGATTTTTGATGCGGTATATACGGCTGCTATTGCCACAACCGTCAATGCCGCACTGCTGCTCCTGGTGAGAATTCCGGCGGAGGAACGCGCTTTAGCCGGTGAATAGCACAGGGACAAGCGGGAGCTTGGCAGAGGCGAATCCCTCGGGCATGGGATTCGCTTTTTTCTTTTAAGGATGGATTCGAGTATAAAACCCCGCAAAATCACTCAAAATAATTCAGGAAACGGAATGCTTCGGTTATTGAATCCAGGATCCCATCGGGATACGCATGAATCATGCTAAGCTCAGTGGGATTTTATACTGTCTGGGATCAGAAGCGGGTTAAGGGGAATGTGAGGGAGGAACGGCTGTTGATGCCGGCAAAAAAATGTGTGGCCATGCTGTTGGCAGGGGGACAGGGGAGCCGGTTGGGGGCTTTGACCAAGAATTTGGCTAAGCCGGCCATTCCTTTTGGCGGCAAGTACCGGATCATTGATTTTACTTTAAGCAACTGCTATAACTCAGGGATTGATACGGTGGGGGTTTTGACTCAGTATCGACCCTTTGTGCTGAATCAGTACATAGGGGTCGGCAGCGCCTGGGGCCTGGACCGAAAATACGGCGGAGTATTTCTGCTGCCGCCGTACCTGCGGGAAAAAGGCGGTGATTGGTATTCCGGTACGGCGGATGCCATCTACCAGAACATTAATTTTTTGGATATGCATGATCCATGCTATGTTTTGGTCCTGTCGGGAGATCATGTCTATAAGATGGACTACTCGCAGCTTTTGGAGTATCACCGGGAAAAACAGGCGGATGTGACGATATCGGTCCTGGAGGTGCCCTGGGAGGATACCATCCGGTTCGGAATCATGAATACGGCTGGCGACGGCCGCATCACCGAATTTGAAGAAAAGCCGAAAAATGCCCACAGTAACCTGGCTTCCATGGGGGTCTATGTTTTTTCCTGGCCGGCGCTGCGCCGCTGCCTGCGGGAAGATGCCCAAAACCCTACATCCAGCCACGATTTCGGCAAGAACATTATTCCGTCTCTGCTTAAAGCCGGCAAACGACTGTATGCCTACCGGTTCCAGGGGTATTGGAAAGACGTGGGTACCATTGAAAGTTATTGGGAAGCCAATATGGATTTATTGTCGGATCAGCCCCAGTTTGATATTCGGGACGACAGTTGGCGGATCTGCTCTTTCAATTCTGGGCAGCCGCCTCATTATATCGCTCCCGGGGCTGAAGTTACAGGGTCCATCGTCGGCGAGGGATGTCAAATTTTCGGGCAAGTGGAACAGTCCGTCATTTTTGCCAACGTGTACATCGAAACAGGTGCCCGGGTTCGCCGCTCCATTATTTTGTCCGATGTGTACATTGGCAAGGATGTGGAAATTGACCGGTCAGTCATTGGTGAAAAAGTTCAGATTGAAGCCGGACGCAAGATCGGGCTGTTGAGTCCCGGGAGCAGAGAAATCACCGTTATCGGTCAGAGTTTTGCTCATAGGGAACAAGAGGATTGCGAGGAACTCTAATATATGAACAGCATGATGGGAATCATCAATTTGATGGAAGATGATTCGTATTTGTCGGAGTTAACGCTGCACCGGCCTTTGGCAGCCGTGCCCTTTGGCGGCAAGTACCGCATGATTGATTTTATTTTATCTAATATGGTCCATTCCGGGATTCATAATGTGGGAATTCTGGCGCATCAGAAATACCGCTCCCTGATGGACCACGTGCGTTCCGGTGAGGACTGGGATCTGGCCCGAAAACAAGACGGGCTTTTCCTGCTGCCGCCGGCTTACGCCAATCACCCTTGGAGACCGTACCGGGGAGACGCGGAGAATTTTCACAGTAATCTGGATTATATCGAAAAGAGCCGCCAAAACTATGTGGTGATTGCCGGCGTTCATGTGATTTATAAGGCTGATTACCGGGATATACTGGAATTTCATCAGGAAGTCCAGGCGGATGTTACGCTGCTTTACAGCCAGGAAGACTGTACGGTGCAGGATTGCTCCAAGGCCACTACCCTGCGGCTTGACGAAAGGGGAATGGTCCGTGACATGCTGGTGAATCCGGGAAGAGTGAAAGATCAAAAGCTTTCCTTAGATACTTATATTATGGAAAGAGAACTTTTAATTGATTTAGTCAATACCTGCATTGCTCATGGTGATTTTGACTTTGCCAAACATTGCCTGATTAAAAATCTGAGCCGCCTGAAAATAGCGGCTTATCCTGTTTCGGGATACGTGGCGAGGATCAACTGTCTGCAAAGTTTCTTCAAGCATAATTTTGAACTGCTTCAGCCGGAAATATGGCGTGAGTTATTTCATGAGTCGGCTATCATATTTACCAAAACCAGGGACGAACCGGCCACCAAGTACGCAAACAGTGCTGCTGTGCGCAATTCTTTGGTGGCCGGCGGCTGTCTGGTAGAAGGACGAGTGGAGAACAGCATCCTGTTTTGCGGTGTTACGGTGCAGCGAGGCGCTTGCATTAAAGACAGCATCATCATGCAAGATTGTGATATTGCGGGTAACACTATATTGGAGAATGTGATATGCGATAAAAATGTTCGTGTTACATCCGGCAAACAATTGCGAGGGGAGTTTCATTATCCCCTGGTGATCAAGAAAGGAATTGTTATATAGTATGTATAAAAGACAGCAACCGTACTGCCAGGCGAAAAGCGGCGATGCGAAACATGTTGGCGGCGTTTTGGTTACCGGGCAGGACGCAAACAAGCCGGTCGAACGCCGGGAACCCAATGCCGACATGACGACGGAACAGTTCAAAGAAGCTTACCGGAACAAACTGTACTCCCTGTATGCCAAGACTCTTGAAGCGGCGTCCGATAAGGAAAAGTACCTGACTCTGGCCAGCCTGGTCAGGGATGAGATTAGCCGAACATGGCTGCAGGCTAAAAAACTGCGGGCTCAGCAACAAGAAAATCAGGAGAAACAGGTGTACTATTTTTCTATAGAGTTTCTCCTGGGGCGTATGCTGGACATCCATATGATCAATTTAGGCCTGAAGGATACTTGCGAACGGGGGCTGAGAGAACTGGGCATAGAATTGGCCCAACTGAGGGAAGAAGAAGAGGATCCCGGGCTGGGCAACGGCGGCTTAGGCCGTCTGGCGGCCTGTTATCTTGATTCCATGGCGGCCTTGGAGCTAAATGGACACGGCTGCGGTATCCGGTACCGTTATGGCTTGTTTGAGCAGCAGATTATCGGCGGCGCTCAGTATGAGTTTCCCGATGACTGGCTGAAATACGGGTATTACCCCTGGGAATACCGTGCCGCCGATGAGGCGGTGGAAGTCCGGTTTGGCGGCGCGGTCCGGTTGCAGGCCAACGGCAGGATTGTATATATCCATGAAAATTACGAAGCCGTGTCGGCGGTTCCCTATGATATTCCCATTACCGGTTATCATAACAATACCGTCAATACTCTCCGGCTGTGGAGCGCCGAAGCCGAGCTGGCAAAGCAGGCCTGCGCCGCCGGTCAGACTGATTGCCGGAATACCTTGCAATATAAACAATCGCTTGAGAGCATTAGTCATGTACTCTACCCGGACGATACCTACCATGAGGGCAAGGTCCTCCGGCTCAAGCAACAGTATTTTATGGTGTCGGCCGGACTGCAGAACATCCTGCGGGACTTCCGGAAGATGAACCTGCCTTATGCCAATTTGCCAGACAAAGTGGCCGTACATATTAACGACACCCATCCGGCGCTGGCTGTCCCGGAAATGATGCGATTGCTGGTGGATGAGGCCGGCCTTAGCTGGGAAGATGCCTGGGATATTACTGTCCGGACCATGTCCTATACCAACCATACCATTTTGCCGGAGGCCATGGAAAAATGGCCGGAGGATCTGTTTAGAACGCTGCTGCCGCGGATCTATATGATCGTTCACGAAATTAATGAACGATTTTGTCGTGAGCTATGGGACAAATATCCGGGCAACTGGGAAAAGATCCGGCATATGGCCATCATTGCTGACGGCTATATTCACATGGCCTATCTGGCTATTGCCGGCAGCCACAGCACCAATGGTGTAGCCGTGCTGCATACCGACATTTTAAAGAAAGAAGTTCTGCATGATTTTTGGGAAATATATCCCCAAAGATTTAACAATAAAACCAACGGCGTCACGCACCGCCGCTGGCTGCTGGCAGCCAACCCCAAGCTGGCCTCTTTGGTCACGGAAACGATCGGGGAGGCTTGGCTGGAAGATCCGTGCCGCCTGCAGGATTTGACGCAGTATGCCGACGATGCCGCTTTCCAGAAGGAAATCGCCGAAATCAAGCGGCGCAATAAGCAGGTATTGGCCAGGATCATCCAGCAAAAAAACGGAATAGCAGTGGATTCCGACTCTATCTTTGATGTACAGGTAAAACGCATTCACGCTTATAAACGGCAGAGCTTGAATGTATTTCACATCATGGATTTATATCAGCGTCTGCTGGAGGACCCGGACCTGCCCGTCTGGCCGCGAACCTTCATTATCGGCGGCAAGGCGGCGATGGGATACTATATTGCCAAACGCACTATTAAGCTGATCAACAGTTTGGCAGAGGTGATCAACAATGACAAGCGGATCCGGGATAAGATCAAATTGGTATTTCTGGCTAACTACAACGTATCTTTAGCCGAAACCATCATTCCGGCCGCCGATGTCAGCGAGCAAATTCCTACAGCCAGCCGGGAAGCCTGCGGTACGGCCAATATGAAGTTTATGATGAACGGCGCTGTGACTCTGGGGACTCTTGATGGCGGCAATATTGAGATCAGGGAGGCAGCGGGACATAGCAATATTGTCACCTTCGGCCTGACGGCGCCGGAAGTTTTGCAATATTACCGGCAGGGCGGCTACAATCCCTGGGATATCTATCATAGCGACCCGCGGGTCAAAAGAATGCTGGAGAAACTGGTGGACGGATCGCTAAGCTCTGACCGGGAAGATTTCCGTGCCCATTATGACTCCTTCCTGCACCATGGGGACCAGTATTTTGTCTTGAAAGATTTTGCCGCTTATGTGGCTGCTCAAGAGATCATTAATGGCAAATATCAGGACCAGAAAGTATGGCGTCGGATGTGCATCCATAATATTGCTCATGCCGGCTGGTTTTCCAGCGACCGGACCTTCGCCGAATATGCGGCTGAGATTTGGCGTCTGAATGAAGCTGCGATCTCCTGTCAGGACGGTTGTGAGCAGCCCGGTTTCTCACCCATTGCCAAACGGCTGGGGACTATGCTGCAATAAAAATATTTATAAAAAATTAACTTCTCATGTCCTGCGAAGGTCTTTCCATTTAGCCGGCAAAGTGGGATAATAAAGGTGATATTCTAAGAAAATATATAAGAAAGAAGGGGTGTAAATGTCGCGTCTTGCGGCCTGGGCTTTCCTGGGCGATGTCAAACTGTTTTATCACATTAATCATGCTTGGCGTCGCAATTGCCTGGACACGATTATGCCCTGGATCACTGAACTGGGCGGACCGGTTTTTACCATTCTTTCTTGTGCTGTTTTCTATCTGGCAGGCAGGGGCATGCTGGCCGAAGCTGCTGTACATGCCATTTTTGCCTTGGCCTTCAGTCATGCGGTAGCCTATATTGTTAAGCTGCTGTTTACCCGACCGCGTCCTTACCTGGTATTGCCCGGCTGCTATACATTGACCGGTCCGCTGAAGGATCATTCATTCCCTTCCGGCCACACCACGGCGGCATTTTCTTTAGCCGTATCCTATGCTATGTATTTTCCCCTGTTAACCTTGCCGCTTTTATTTCTAGCTGCCGCCACCGGCATCTCCCGCATTTATATGGGTGTCCATTACCCCAGCGATGTGGCGACAGGGGCGGTTCTGGGAGGCGGGACTGCCTTATTGATGGTGTTGATCTGATGATGAAGGAGCTTGCCAAATAAGAACAGCCTGAAATAGCCTGATAAAAATGGGTTGCTAAAGTCAGTGCAAAGGCATATCATATAATATATGGAAGTATCCTGCAGTAGGATATAACTGAGAAAATTTAGAGCATAAATTTATCTGGTTGCGACTGGATGGATTTATGTTTTATTTTCTTTATTCCGAATATCGATTCATAATGGACAGAGAAGGTGTTGTTTTATGCCACAGATGGGAATGCTGTTTGCCAACAGGCAGTTTCAAAATATTGCCGTTAGCCAGATGTTGACTACTTTTGCTTCAAATTTACTGGTGCCGGTGCTGCCGGTATATTTAAAACTGCAAAATTTTAGTGATACGCAAATCGGGTTAATCATGGGTATCGCAGCCCTGGGTGCACTGCTGATTCGTCCCTTGGCCGGCATTGGCGTGGATGTGAGGGGAAGTAAGCCGGTCCTTTTGGTGGGACAGGTTATGATTGGCTTGTGTCTGGCAGCGTATCTCTGGGTCAGCAGCTTTTTTGCGTTTGTTGTTTTGCGCCTGGGCCAGGGCATTGCCGTAGCTCTCTATGGCACAGGTGCGGTGACATTCGCCAGTTCGGTGGAAACCCGCGAGAATACGGCCAGCGCCATTTCTATGTATGCCGTTTGCACGATGGTAGGAGTGGGAGTGGCTACCAGCATCGGACCTTTTTTCTTTGCAGCTATGGGATTTCAGCGGCTGATCCTGATCAGCCTGGCGATACTGGCGATTGCGGTGCTGGTCATGACCTTGCGCGCCGCGGCTATTGCGCCGATGACCGGGGTGGAACGCACTCCGGTCATGGACATCATGCGTTCGAAAGATGTTATGGCACCGACAATTTGTCTGTTTGCCTCCAATTTTGCCAGTATCACTACCTTTACTTTTGTTCCTCTGATTGCCCTGGCTGAAGGCGGCATTCCGTATTTCCCTTTCTTTTTTGCTTTTATGGTGGCGGTGATCAGCGCCAGGCTGGGAGTGCAATATATTACGAAATTGTGGCCGGCGGAAAGGGCGGCGACCTATGCCAGTCTGCTGAATGTCGGTAGTGTGGCGGTAATTGCCATTCATCCTTCTACCATGACCTTTATTCTCAGCGGGATTTTGGTGGGACTGGGGTTTGGGGTTATTTTCCCCTCCTTGGCGGTATATGTGGTGGAGCATACTAATCCCGCCAATAAAGGCACTGCCCTTGGCACTCTTTCGACAGCCGGCGATGTGGGCAATGCCATGGGAGCCGCGGTTCTGGGCGTCGTGGCCGACACTTTTGGCTATCGGGTCCTGTTTTGGGTCTCTGCAGCTGTGGTGCTGGTCTGTACCTACTATTTTTATATGACACTGGTTCAGAAGGCACAGGCAGTAGAACAAAATGCTTAGGTAAGCGAGACGCTCTGCGCCGTCCTAAAAAGGTTGTGACTAGGAGGAAATCGGCGCCGATCGTCGCGAATATAGGCAGCAGATGATGAAGAAAAGGGGAGGGCTGCATGATGATCGTGGTGCATGCGAAATCGAAAATAAAACCCGAATGCATTGAGGCGTTTTTAGAGCAGGCAGAAATTGTGATCCGGGCTACCCGGGCGGAAGCGGGATGTATCAGTTATCAGTTGATGGCGGATACTGTTAGTAATGACAGTTTTATGTTCGTGGAGGAATGGACGGACCGGGAGGCTTTAGACCGGCATTTTAAGACACCCCATTTTGCCGCCTTTGGCAGTACGGTAAAAGATATGAGGCTGGATCGATCAGTCAAGGTATTTCAGGCGGAAGAAATTAAAATATAAAATCAGGAGGTCGGGTATGGTGACAGTGAAACGCTCGGTTTGTCCCTACGATTGTCCGGATGCCTGCGGCTTGCTGGTAGAGGTTGAGGCCGGCAGCGCGGTCAAAGTAACCGGCGATCCAGATCACCCCTATACCCGGGGCAGTCTTTGCCCGAAAATGAATCATTACGAAAAAACCGTGCATTCTCCCGGACGATTGACTCAGCCTCTTTTGCGGGCAGGCGCCAAGGGGCAGGGACAGTTCCGGCCTATATCCTGGGAAGAAGCTATTCGGCGCATTGGCGGTCAGTGGCGCACGATCATTGCCGAGTATGGCGCGGAGGCGATTTTGCCTTACTCTTACGCCGGCACCATGGGCCTGGTGCAGCGTCATGCCGGGCATCCTTTTTTTCATCGCCTGGGTGCTTCCCGGCTGGAACGGACCATCTGTTCACCAGCTAAAGATTATGGCTGGAAAGCGGTTATGGGTTCTACCCTGGCGCTTCATCCGGATGAAGCGCCAAAGAGTGATTTTATCATCTTATGGGGCACAAATATTCTGGCAACCAGCATTCATTTTTTTCAGATTGTGCGGAAAGCGAAACAGCAAGGGGCCAAGGTCTGGCTGATTGACACCTATGAAACGCCTACGGCGGTTGCGGCTGACCGGGTCATTCTGGTCAAGCCCGGCAGTGATGGGGCGCTGGCTCTGTCAATGATGCAGGTCATGGTACGTGAAGGCTGGGTGGACAAAGACTTTATTGCGCGGCATGTCCATGGCTTTGAACAGTTTAAAGACACTCTGCCGGCCTATGCGCCGGAAGCCGTCAGTGACGTGACCGGTCTGGATCCGGCGGTTATTGTGGAACTGGCCAAGACTTATGCCAGCGCCCGGGCGCCGTTTATCAGCCTGGGAAGCGGACTTTCCCGGTATGCCAATGGCGCTATGACCGTCCGCTGTATCACTTGTCTGCCAGCCCTGGCCGGAGCCTGGCAAAAGTCGGGTGGCGGCTTGCTAAGCTCCATTAGTACCGGATCTGCCTTTGCCATGGAACAAGTCACACGGGAAGATTTTATGGCCGAAGAGACCCGGATCATCAATATGAACCAGATCGGCGACGCTCTGACGGAAGCGGCCAATCCGCCGGTGAGAAGCTTCTATGTATATACTTCCAATCCGGCAGCGGTAGCGCCGGACCAGAACAAAGTCATAGCCGGCCTGATGCGGCAGGACTTATTTACGGTCGTCCATGAACGGTTTATGACGGATACCTGCCTGTATGCCGATATTGTGCTGCCGGCTGCCAGTTCTCTGGAAACGTCGGATATATACCGGTCCTACGGGCACTATTGCCTGCAGCGGACCTATCCGGCTATTCCCGCTGTGGGCGAGTCCAAGTCAAACTGGGAAGTCTTTCAGCTGTTAGCCCGTGAAATGGGGTTTGAGGACGCGTTTTTCCGGCAGAGCGCCGATGAAATGATTGATTCCCTGCTAGCCGATCCCAAGCCCTGGATGGCCGGCGTGGATATGGACCGGCTGAAAAATGGCCTGACCGTGGAGCTGCCCTTGCCGGAGGGTTATAAACTGGACTACAGAACTCCCAGCGGCAGAATCGAAATTCTCAATGAGAAAGAAAAGGAGCCGCTGCCCCGTTATTTTCCGCCGGCAGGGGAGTCAGCGCCCTTTTGGCTGATGACGGCGCCTAACTTATACTCCCTGAATTCGTCTTTTAACGAACGGGACGATTTGCTGATGCAAAAAGAAGCCATGTATCTGCAGATGAACCCGGCTGACGCCGCCGCGAAGCAGTTGACCGACCGGCAGCAGGTGGTGGCATTTAATATTCGGGGCGAAGTGCCATTTATTTTAAAAGTTACAGATAAAGTCCCGGCCGGAGTGGTGGTAGCCGACAGCATATACTGGATAAAGGATGCTCCCGGCGATCGCACGGTGAATGCCCTGACCTCCCAGCGGCTGGCCGACCGGGCGGCGGGGAGTACCTTCTATGATACTAAAGTCGACGTAAAAGGGGCCTGTTGAAAAAGGCCCGTCTGCGTTGTCAGGTCTGCGAGAGCGCGCTGTTCAGAAAGTGTCCCTTTTCGGATTTGTGCCGATTGGTTACTTCGCTCTGATTACCCGAAAAGCGATCTGCTTTATTCCAGCTTTCACGGGCTGCAGATGGGGTGTACAATAGGCTATAAGCACTATTTTCCGCGAAAATTTTTTGTTGGACAGCAGGTAAAATAATAAAAATGCCGAATGATTTTTAAATATATCGATTAAATGTTCAACAAATGTATGGGAGGTCAACTAGGAATGAAAAGAAGGTTTTGGTGCGCCGCGCTTATTGCCGTTCTGATGGTTACCCTGGCGCTCAGCGGCTGCGGGCAGAAGCAAGCCACTCCGGCTCCGGAGAACAAATTCAAAGTTGCATTTGTTTATGTGGGACCGGTAGGGGATACCGGCTGGACTTATTCCCATGACGAAGCACGTAAATACTTAATCAGCAAAATACCGGACGTTCAGACTACGATTGTTGAGTCCGTTCCCGAAGGCGCCGACGCCGAACGGGTTATCACCCAACTGGCCGAGCAAGGCAACAAGCTGATTTTTACCACCAGCTTCGGTTATATGGACCCGACCATCAATGTCGCCAAGAAATATCCTGATATAGTATTTATGCACTGTTCCGGCTATAAAACTGCCGCCAATGTAGGCACCTATTTCGGCCGGATTTATCAGGCACGCTATCTCAGCGGCATTGCCGCCGGCAAAACCACAAAAAGCAATCAGATCGGTTATGTAGCCGCCTTCCCGATTCCGGAAGTCGTACGCGGTATCAATGCCTTCACCCAAGGTGTCCGTTCGGTAAATCCCGATGCAAAAGTAAAAGTCATCTGGACCAATACCTGGTATGACCCGGCAAAAGAAAAACAGGCCGGCAAGACGCTTCTTGATGCCGGCGCCGATGTTATCGCCCAGCATCAGGACACCCCCGGTCCGCAGCAGGCTGCTGAGGAAGCAGGCAAATACGGTGTGGGTTATAATACCGATATGAGCAAACTGGCGCCTAAAGCTGTTTTGACTTCTGTTGTCTGGAACTGGGGTCCATACTATGTAAAGATAGTGGAATCCGTGAAGAATAAGACCTGGAAATCCGAACAGTACTGGGGTCCGATGAGTGACGGCGTTATAGCTCTCGCGCCTTTCGGCCCGATGGTCAATGATGAGACAAAACAACTGGTAGATGACGCACAAAAGGTCATCATCAGCGGAAGATGGGACGTCTTTACCGGCCCGATTAAAGATCAAAGCGGTAAGGTCAAAGTTCCGGCCGGTCAAAGAATGTCTGATGCCGATATGCTCTCGTTTGACTGGTTTGTAGAAGGTGTCGAAGGGACTCTTGGTAAATAAGTAAGTAAACAGCGATCCTATTTATAGGTGTAGAGCGCTGGCAGATTTTTTTCTGCCGGCACTCTGCATTTAGAGAGAGGCGAGGCTTCTCGGGGTATCGGGGAAGTAAGCGCTTTCCGAGTCTTACAAGCTGGAGGAAGTAATGGCAAAACCATTTATTGAAATGCGGGATATTGTAAAGTGTTTCCCTGGCGTTATTGCCAATCAGCAGGTAAATCTAGACATTTATGCCGGGGAAATTCATGCCCTGCTGGGGGAGAACGGGTCCGGCAAAAGCACTCTGATGTCGATTCTGGCCGGCCTTTATAAACCGGATGCCGGCGGCATTACAGTCAACGGGGTTGAAAAAAAATTCAGTTCTCCTCGCGATGCCATTGCCAGTGGCATTGGCATGGTCCATCAGCATTTTAAATTGGTGAATCCTTTTACAGTGACCGAGAACATAACTCTGGGAGAACAAAACGGCTCATTGCTTCTGCCAGCGGATAAATTAAAAGCCAAAATCACATCCTTTAGCGCTAAATACGGCCTGGAAGTAAATCCGGATGCGATTGTCGGCCATTTGTCGGTCGGGGAAAAACAGCGGGTAGAAATCCTGCGGATGTTGTATCAGGGTTCCCGGGTCCTGATTATGGACGAGCCGACGGCGGTGCTCACGCCTCAGGAAACCAGCGATCTCTTCAGCAACCTGCGCAAGATGGCTGATGATGGCTGTGCGGTTGTATTTATTACTCATAAGCTCAATGAGATCATGGAACTGGCTGACCGGGTCACCGTATTGCGGGGCGGCAAGGTCACCGGAACACTGTTGCGTGAACAGCTGAACAGCCGGGAACTAGTGCGGCTAATGGTTGGGCGGGACGTGGCGTCTCAGTATGCGCGAGAAACGGTGGGACAGGGGAACGTAGTCCTTTCCCTGGAAAAGGTTCATGCCTGGAACGATATGGGACGGCCCGGCTTGCGGGGGATTTCACTGACCATCCGGGAGGGAGAAATCCTGGGGCTGGCTGGGGTGGCCGGTAATGGCCAGAGGGAACTGGCCGAGATCATTACCGGTTTGCGCCGGGTAGCTAAAGGTCAGGTCCGGCTGCATGAAGAGACTGTGACTAATTTGCCGCCGGCGGCCATCATAAGCCGTGGCGTCAGTTATGTGCCGGAGGACCGGCTCGGTATGGGATTGGTGCCGGATTTGAATGCAATAGAAAACTTATTGTTGAAAAGTTACCAGCAACCGGAATATTCCGGCCGCTGGCTCTTAAACAGCCAAGCGATAGAAGAAAAAGCGGTCAGGCTGATCAAGCAGTATCAGATCAAGCTGGCCAGCCTGAATCAACCGGTTAAACTGTTATCAGGCGGAAATTTGCAGCGGATGCTGCTTGCCCGGGAAATATCCGACCATCCGCGCTTGATGATTGTGGTGTATCCGGCGCGGGGACTGGATGTGGGAGCGACTGAAGCCGTTCATAAACTGTTGTTGGACTTGAAGGCCAGCCGCACGGCGATTTTATTAATATCGGAGGACCTGGAGGAAATTTTGAAATTGGCTGACCGGGTCGGTGTTTTATTTAATGGCCAATTAGTAGGGGACTTCCCGGTTGATCAGGCTGATATTGATAAAATCGGCATGCTCATGGCCGGTTCGCCCGGGGCGGTAGACTCGGAAAACCTTGCTTTTCGGAATTTTTGCCAGCCCTGACATCCGTCTCTGTAGCCGAAACGCAATCTGTTTTTCCACTAACTTCGAGATGCTTTGCATCTCTCTAGGAGGCGATGCTTATGGCGGCTCTGCCGTTTAAATTTGAAAAACGCTTGGCTCCGTCCCAGACAATGATTGTTATGGTCCCGGTTTTGTCGGTCATTTTGGCGATGCTTTTCTGCGCCGCCTTTCTCGCCTTGACCGGACGGGACCCTTTAGAGGTTTACACTGCTATGTTCACCGGTGCGCTGGGTTCAGCCTATGGCCTCTCGGAGACTGTGGTTAAGGCGATTCCTCTGATGATTTGCGGCCTTGGGGTTTCCCTGGCATACCGTATGCAATTGTGGAATATCGGGGCAGAAGGACAGTTTTACCTGGGGGCCATGGCGGCTAGCTGGCTGCCGCTGACTTTCCCCGGTCTGCCGGCTTGGCTGATGCTTCCCGGCATGCTGCTTTTGAGCACCCTCGCCGGCGGTTTCTGGGGGGCCATACCTGCTGCTTTGCGGGCAAAATGGCAGGTGAATGAAATCATCACCACCCTGATGCTGAACTATGTGGGGATTCTCTGGGTGAACTATCTGGTGTACGGAGCCTGGCGAGATCCCCAGGGAATGAATTTTCCCCTGACAGCCCAGTTCCCGGCGGCGGCCATGCTGCCTACTTTTGGAGGGTCACGCATTCATATCGGCATTATTTTCGCCTTTATCATCATGGCAGTTTTCGTCATTATTTTCCGCAATTCCAAATGGGGCTATGAGATCAAAGTCATCGGTTCCAGTGAGCGGGCTGCCCGCTATGCCGGCATGAATATCAAGAAGAATATTTATCTGGTCATGATCGTCAGCGGGGCCATCTGCGGTTTTGCCGGCATGGCTGAGGTCAGCGGCATCGTAGGCAGGCTGCAGCCTCATTTGAGTCCGGGCTACGGCTACACCGCCATTATTGTGGCCTGGCTGGCAAAACTAAACCCGCTGGCCATCATGCTGGTAGCCGGTTTGTTCGGGACGCTGCAGGTTGGCGGCTATTTCGTTCAAACCATGGGAGTGCCGGCATCGGTTGCCACGATGATTCAGGGCGCCATTCTCTTTTTCGTGGTGGGCGGTGAGGTATTGACCAACTATCGTCTGGTGATTTCCAACAGGAAAGGAGAGACGGCGAGTGAGTGAGCAATCTGTACTGATTTCCATTTTAGCGGCGGCCATTACGGCCGGTACTCCGATTCTGTTCGCGGCACTGGGAGAACTGGTCACGGAACGGGCCGGCATCCTGAATCTGGGAGTCGAAGGCATCATGCTGGTAGGCGCGGTAAGCGGCTTTATTGCGGCCGTGACTACCGGCAGCAGTTGGCTGGGGCTGGCCGCGGCCATGCTGGCCGGAGGGCTGGTGGCGCTGATTCATGCGTTGTTATGCATAACCCTGCGGGCCAACCAGATAGTCAGCGGTTTGGCCTTGACCTTGTTCGGCGCCGGACTGAGCGGATATCTGGGCAAGGACTATATCGGCATACCGGTACCCAGTCCCTTTGCTGTACAGCCGCTGGGATTTTTGTCTGATTTGCCGCTGGTGGGACCGGTGTTTTTTCAGCATGACGTATTGGTGTACCTGAGTTATCTGTTGGTACCGCTCTTATGGTTTTTTATGTATCGTACCCGTCCGGGACTTTACCTGCGGGCTTTGGGCGAAAATCCGGCGGCGGCGGATGCGCTGGGAGTTAAGGTATTTGCCCTGCGTTACCTGTACATTACCCTTGGCGGCATGTTATGCGGTATCGGCGGCGCTTATCTTTCCCTGGCTTATGCACCCAGTTGGCTGGAGAATATGACTGCCGGCCGGGGCTGGATTGCTGTGGCCCTGGTGATCTTCGCCCTGTGGAATCCGGTACGGGCTATGATCGGGTCTTATTTTTTCGGCGGCGTGGATGCCTTAGGTTTCCATTTGCAAGTGCTCGGGGTTTCTGTATCGCCGTTTTTGTTGAGTATGCTTCCTTATTTATTTACTATTATTGTCTTGGTGATAGTTATGGCCCGCCAGGGCGGCAGGCTGACGGCGCCTGGAGCGCTGGGACTGCCGTATAATCGTGAAGACCGTTAAAGCAAGTATATGTGGAGGACTTTATGAAAGAATTGCAGGATCGGATCCGTATTGACGGACAGGTAATCGGAACGCAGACTTTGAAAGTGGACTCATTTTTGAATCATCAGATTGACCCTGCCTTTATCATGCGCATGGGTGAGACGTTGGCCGATAAGTTTACCCAGGATGGGGTGACTAAAATTCTTACGGTGGAGTCTTCCGGTATCGCCGTAGCCATGGCGGCGGGATTAAAACTGGGAGTACCGGTAGTTTTCGCCAAGAAGAAACCGGCCGTCACTCAGGACAGCGAGACCTACCTGGCTGATGTTTTTTCCTTTACCCGTAAAGAAGCGGTGCAGATTTCTGTTGCTGCCAAATTTCTCGTTAAAGATGATGTGATCTTAATTATCGATGATTTTCTGGCTCACGGTGAAGCGCTCAACGGCATGGTCAGTATTGTCCGTCAATCCGGCGCCAAGTTAGCCGGTGCCGGTATTGTCATCGAAAAACGCTTTCAAGAGGGCGGCAAAAAACTGAGAGCTGCCGGCATCCGGATTGAGACCCTGGCAGCCATCGAATATATGGAGCCGGGGACGATTCGCTTCGCCCAAAATTAACAAGGGGCCGTTGAACATGTATGACGTGATCTTATTTGACCTGGACGGAACTTTAACTGACCCTAAGCCGGGTATTACCCGGAGCGTGCAGTATGCCCTGGCCAAGTTTGACATCCATGTTGCGGATTTAGATTCTCTTATCCCGTTTATCGGCCCGCCGCTGAGCGAGTCTTTTCAGGTGTTTTATCGCCTGAGTGAGGCAGATGCCAAAAAAGCGGTAGAGTACTACCGGGAATATTTTACTGAAAAGGGTCTGTATGAAAATGCGGTTTTTGACGGGATACCGGAACTATTGGCTAATTTGAAACAAGCCGGCAAAACCCTGATAGTTGCCACATCAAAACCCACGGTTTTTGCTGAAAAGATTTTGCAGCATTTTCAGCTGGCCCATTATTTCAGCCGGATTGCCGGCAGTAACCTGGACGGAACCAGAGTTGACAAAGACGAAGTGATTGCCTTCGCGCTGATGGAATGTCTTGACATTCCCAAGGGTAGAATCATTATGGTCGGTGACCGGAAACATGATGTGATCGGAGCGAGGAAAAACGGGATCTGCTGCATTGCAGCGGCATTCGGCTATGGCAGCCCGGAAGAACTCCGGGAGGCCAATCCCAAGGCTATGGCTGCCTCCGTTCAGGATTTGCTTCCCATGCTTATGGCTGAATAATTTTCGTATATTAAGCCGCCTAAAAGCAAGGCGCCAGAGGTGCTATTTTGCAACATATTAACAGGCTGGCCTATTTTAATTTTTTCTTTCTGGGTGTCACTTTTAGCCTGGCCGGGGTTGTACCGCTTGAGATTGCCGGAAAATATCAGGTGGACACCTACATGGTCGGGTATGTTTTTGCATTGTTTACTTTGGGTAACAGCCTGGCTATTTTAGGAAATGGCTGCCTGCTGGACCGGGTCAATTTACAGAAGGATATGATAGCCGGCCTTGTTTTGATATGTGCCGGCATTGGCGGCACTACCTTGCTGTCGCCGAATTTAGTCATTTTTTCCTGCTTTATCCTAACCTATGGCTTGGGTCTGGGAATTCTTTGCTCGATCGGCAATTATACCATGGTTTCTCTCTACCGGGACGAACAGAGGACCGCCAAACTGAATCTGCTGAATTTTTTCTATAGCTGCGGCGCCGTCTTCTCGCCGGCGCTAGCCGGTTTCCTGTTATATTTCCAGGTAACCTGGGAAGCTCTATATCAACTGACGCTGGTGCTGGTGGCGGCAATATGCTATGGACTGGTGTCTGCCCCCTTTTCGCTGATTTCCCGGCAGCAGCCGGTCCTTTCCGGCGAATGTTCCCAGCCCTGGGGCGTAAAAATATATCTGATCGGCTTCGGATTACTATGTTATGTTCTGTCTGAAATGATTTTTACCTACTGGATTTATTGTGTATCTGACTGATTCCCTGGCTTTGGATATAGCTCAGGCCGGTTTTTCCCTGTCAGTTTTTGGATATTCATTGCAGTCGGCCGGCTGCTGTCCACGTATCTTGTTACGATCTTTCCTATTGAGCAGTATATTTTGGGCGGTTCCTTACTGGCGGTATTTTTCTATGCCATGCTGCTGCATTCCGATAGCATATGGGAGATCTATTTCTGGATTGCATTCATGGGGCTGGGCTACTCCGGAGTATATGCATCCATCGTTTCCTACGGTACATCCCAACTGAAAACAGTTTCAAGCCGCTTGATGACCTTTTTTGTCACCATTGGCGCCTCCGGCGGCATTCTGTCCTTTGTACTGGCCAGTCTGTGCAAACAATATTTCAATGTAAAGATGTCATTGCTGGTTAGTGCAGTGCTGATGGGGCTGATGACGGTTGCTATCGGGTTAACTGTAATTGGAAAAAGGATGAAAAGGGCAGGTAGGGTATAGGCGGAATGCATAGAATAATATGGCTGAGCGGCACCAGACGGAATGACGTATGGCTGCTGAAATCAGTTAGAAGGAATCATCCCCTTGGTAATGGCGAAAATAGATTGTTATGCGAACAAAACGGTATAGAGCAGCAGAGTTCCTGCAATTTGATGTTTGCAGGAACTTTTTATTTGCACAGTAATTTGGCTTTATAGAGAGCGCAGATTATGGTATGATAACAGAAATCTGTTTTAGCAGGTGAATTATTCCACATGAACTTTACATTCATTGGCAATTTGTTTCGTGTCACAGAAAATATTGGGTTCAAACGATGAGGAAATAGTGGTGGCAGTGAAACCACTATAAGCGGATTGAAGAATTTATGAACACCTTGCAGTTGGAAAAATATTAAGAGGAATTTTGATCATGCGATATAATCGGTTAGCCATCCTAATTGTTTTGATCGTTATTTTTGTTTTGGCTTTTGCAGTATGGCGCGGCTTTCCCCCGTTTCAACTGCATACTTCTGCTTTTCCCGGTTTATTGCATCAAACAAACAGGCAGCCAAAGCAAATAGAAGTAAAAATATATAAATCCGAGCGAAGACTTATGCTGTATGGTGATGGAAATATTATTGGCATTTTCCGGATCGCCAGAGGATTCGCTCCAGTGGGAAATAAGGAAAAAGAAGGAGACGGCAAAACGCCGGAAGGCAATTTTGTTATCTGCTATATCAATGATAAGACTCCATATGTCTATTTCTATGGTCTAAATTATCCAAATGTCAAAGATGCGGAACGGGGATTAAAACAAGGGCTGATTTCTTCATCAGAATATCAACAGATTGTGTCCGCTGCTCAAATGGGCGGAATTCCTTTATGGAAGACCCCTTTAGGCGGTGAAGTGGGTATTCATGGGGGCGGTAGTTTGTGGGACTGGACGCAAGGGTGTGTAGCGGTCAGCGATGCCGACATATTGATTCTTAAAGAGTATCTCACAATAGGGACTCCGGTGGAGATCTTTCCCTAAGTACAGCTTGGCTGCTACTCCAATTAGGAAGGATGGACATTATCCAATCATTTTTGTGCAGTGCGGGCCTGTCCGCTATCGGGATGATGCTGGAAAAACGGCTGAGAATAGGCCGAAGGCGGGGGGATAAGTATGAAGAAAATCATTATTCTGAATGGCAGTCCTCGTAAGCAAGGCACAACTGCTGCACTGACGGAAGTTGTCAGTAAGGCGGCAGCTGGCCGGGGGGCTGAAATTAAATCCTATTACCTTAATGGTATGAATATTAAAGGCTGTCAGAGTTGTTATGCCTGTAGAGGCAAAGAGCATCGCTGCAGCTTGCAGGATAATATGCAAGAATTGTATGATGAGATTGATGCTGCCAGCGGTATTGTCTTTGCCACACCGGTCTACATGTGGCAGATGACGGCACAATTGAAACAGGTGGTTGATCGTTTATATCCATATATAAAACCCGACTATTCCAGTTACTTAGCTCCTGGCAAGAAAGTTCTGCTGGCGGTAACACAGGCCAGGCCGGATACGTCTATGTTCCGCCACTATTTTGAGCACATGGGCAAGAATCTTTTGTTCCTCGGCTTTGGTGCTTATAAAATCATTATCGTTGGCGGAACACATAAGCCAGAGGATTTTCACGCGCAAACCGAAGTGGTGGCAGAAGCCGGGCGAATGGGCGAGTGGCTTGTTGGTATGGAGAGAACTGAGCAATGATTGAAATTATAGCGACAACAATCGAAGACGCCAAAAGGATAGAGGCTTTCGGTGCCAGCCGAATCGAACTGATCAGTGCTATGTCCGAGGGGGGCCTTACCCCAAGTTACGGACTGATCAAAACAGTGGTGGAAAGCGTCAGGATTCCCGTTAATGTAATGATCCGGCCGCACGCCAAGTCCTTTGTTTATACAGAAGCCGAACTAAATATAATGAAAGAAGATATTAAAATAGCCCGACAACTCAAGGCAAATGGCGTGGTCCTTGGGGTTCTGGATGAAAATAATGCGGTTGACGAGAAGTCTTTAGCCGAGTTGCTGGAAACTTGCAGTGGGTTGGATGTCACGTTTCACCGGGCGATTGACGAACTTAGAAACCCGGTAAAAGGCATAAAGGTATTGGCTGAGTATCCAGAGATCACAACGGTACTGACATCAGGTGGTAAAGGTGATATACAAGAAAATCTGGCCGTCATAAAAGAAATGGTGGAGAATGCCGGGAAGATCCGCGTCTTAGTAGGCGGCGGGCTGAATTTTGAAAATATCGGGCGGATTGTTACAGAAACCGGGGCGCCTGAATATCATTTTGGAACGGCGATTCGTGATAACAGCTCCGCCTATGGGGGAATCAATGAAGAAAAGCTAAAATCCCTCATTAAGCTTATGAATCGGTTGGGTGGCTGAGCATAGTATTATGCCGGAAGTCAACAGGAACATCCGCGCATTTTTCGCATCAGCCAATTAAACGCGATACATTTAGACTGGTTGAACAAAACTCTGTTTTGCTCAACGGCGCCCTCGTGGCCAGCCTGTTTGCAGCGCTTGGCATTGAGCAATAGGGGTGTCTGAAATCGGGGTATAATGTTTAACAAGGAGTTGGGGCTATGTGCATAACCTGCAGTATTGCAGAAGGGAAGGAAACCCCGCCGGGAGGACTGATTTACAAAAATGACAGGATCATCATACATCATTGTCTGGATGTCAATATACCAGGGTATCTAATCATTTCACCGATTAGGCATGTCACTCAGTATCAGGAGTTAGTCGATGCAGAGCTGATGGCAATGACAAAGGGAATGAAAAATACGGTGAGTATTCTTTACAGGCTGCCGGATGTTGAGAAGGTGTATATATTGAGCCTGGGAGAGGAGACAAGCCATTTGCACTTTCATATTTTCCCGCGCTATCGCTGGCTGACAGATACATCGAATGATGCTCTATTCTCAGAGGGCAAATTGGACGGCGCTAAGTTATTCAGTTATTACAGGAATAAAAATAAGACCGGTGAACTGGGAGTAATTCCTGAAATCAATAAAGCAATCACCTTCATAAAAAGTCAGCTATCCTATTGCATACTGGCTCCGCTTTGGTTCATCTTGGGGAGGATGGATGTATGAAAATCGTGGCATTGGGTGATTCCATTACCTATGGCTTCCCCTATTTGCCGGAGTTCTCCTGGGTTCGCCTGGTTTCCGACGAACTGGACATAGCCATGCTGAACAAAGGGATGAATGGTGATACTACCTGGGGAATGCTGGAACGTTTCGCTTTGGATGTGATTTCCCGGCAACCGTCGCATGTAATTATCCTGGGCGGGGCGAATGACGCATTCGAAGGGGTTATCCCCAATGAAGTATTGGATAATGTCGGGAAAATGGCGCGGATGGCCGGGGAAAGCGGTATTGTGCCATGGATTGGGCTGCCGACTCCCTGTAGTAATTTTGCGGAAGAAGCTCTGCTGGGGCAGTACCGCCAATTGTTGCGCCGGTATACAGCAGCTAATGGTATTGGCTTGATTGACTTTTATTCGGCAATGCTCAATCCGGCCGGGGATGGAATCAGAGAAGGACTGTATTTCGACGGCGTTCATCCGAATGAAGCCGGGTACCGGGTTATGGCCGGGGTGGCGTCGGATTTTTTGCGGCGGTGCGTTAAGCAGGCGTAAACTGCAATATCCATACGATTTTATTGCTGAAATCACTAACGAGACAGTTAGTGATTTTTTTTGCATCAAAATTTTTAGTCCCCGCGGCGGCAATCCTAAATCCGATTCCAAGAATACGTGGGGATAATATAGAGAATACATTTAGCTGCCGCGCACAGGAGGATTGGTCTTGATGGCAAAAATAACGCGCTTTCCGGCACAGTCCGGACAGGGTCCGGAGGCATTAGAAGGGCTGATACGCAAATATCTGGCCGAGATGATGGACGATCCTGACAGTATTGAGGCCGTAGCGGAACGGATGATGTTTTTTATCGACAATTATCTTAACATATGGTTTAATCCAGCCTTTGATTTGGTTGTACCGCCGATGTCAAAAGAACAGGCAAATGCACTGCTGCTCTCGCTGGAAAAGGGAGTTGACGCGGCTGCCGAACAAATCAATACAATGGTCAACAGGATTATTATTGAACGACTTTTTCTGGAAGTAGAAATCTATCAAAATCAGAAACCTGTAAAAAGGCCGAGAAAATTATTATGACGCGTCTGATAGCATTCGTAAAGGGAGACGCCGAATCCGCTAGACAGGGCATCCAGGTGCGGCAGAGCAAACCGGGGATGTCCCTTTTTCGTCGCAACTATGTTGCCCAAAAGGAACATCCCCGATTATACATTATCCCGATTTGTTACCTGTATTTTAGTGTCCAGCTTTCGCAGCCAGTTCTGCAATCAGTTCGCACAATAATTGCAGCCTGGGTTCTGCGTAAATCAGCTAAGTGGACGATCACCCTATTTACAAAAGCAGCAGCATGCCGGCAATCGCGGCAAGAATCATTCCCGGTGCATTGCGTTTAGCGAGTTCGATAGGATCAACTCCTGCTAACTGAGCACAAACAATAGCCGCTCCGGCAACCGGCGACATGCTTCTGCCAAATGAACCGCTTAAAAAGGCGGCTGAGCCCATTTGTGATATGCCAAAGCCAAAATCCTGAGCGTGAGGCGTAATCGCACCGTTGAAGGCCAGTGTGGCAGCATCGCCTGAACCGGATAAAATCGCGACAATCATAGGGCCAAACGCAGCGGCAAACCGGGCGATTTGTTCTGAGTGTTTCATAACCTCAATCAACGAGCCGGTCAGTCCAATCAGTTCCATACCTTTAGTAAATACGGCTGCGGCGATAATAATACCAATGACACTGCCATAGGCCTCACCCATACCGTTGAAGAATTCTTTGGAAATGGTCTGAGGATTGCAGCGGCAAACAATTAATCCTAAAATGGTGCCAAAGATCATAGCCTCGGGCACTGAGACAGCCGGCAGCACATTGATCTGCTTGCTTCCCAGCACCAACAAAGCCAAAGGCACTATTGGCACGATTGCTTTAATATAGTTGACCTGGAGTTTTTCCGATGTATCGGCAGCCGCTTCCGATTCTCCGATGTTACAGCCTTTATTCTCTTTGCGCACTATCGCAACGACCAGAAGCACAATCGCGCCGATCAGACCGCAAAGGATCGCGGCTACTGTGTGACCGGCAATGACGCTCATGACATCCGTCCCGGCCAGCTTGGCAATAAAAGGCGGATGGGCTGACCCCGGGCTTAAGGTTCCGCCATAAGTTCCCGCCAATATGGCGCTGCCGGCAATTGCCGGATGAACACCGGCTTTTATCAGGGTCGGGATTAAAATAGCGCCAACAGCAGCTGAACAACCTGCTGCGCTAGGCAACGCAATATTAATAGCAAAAGTTATCATAACACTTGCCGGAATCAGAATAGCCTGCATACGGGTAATCCCACCGGTCAAAAATTGAACCATGTGCTTGTCACAACCGGTATATTTCATAACAAAAGCGAAACCCATAACAGTACAAATAACAGGCACCAAACCGCCATTAATCATTGCTTTGGCAAAAGCGTCAATTACATCCGGAACTTTACCGGCAATTGCCGCCATGACTAAGCCGGATGCAAATAAGACCATCCGCGTTTCCCAGCGTTTAATAATGGCATAAAACGTAAGTACAACTATTATTCCGCCTAACCAAATCATGTAGTAGTTCCTCCCTTGTTAATTATCAATTTATAGAATTTATTACGATATTTATAGTGTAGCATATAAATACAATAATTGAGTACATTTTTTACATTGTATATTTATGGAAGTTCGCTGTAAAACCCAGCCTAATGCGGCAAAGATAACTTGCATTTTTGAATCATCTATTATATATTTTACATTAGTTGTTACCTTATTTTTTAAAGTGTTAACTAATAAATTGGAGTGATCATAATTGCTCGTATGGTCGTTGCGAAAAATAATGGCTGACAGAGGTATCTGGACCGGAGCGGCATTGGCCCGTTTGTTGCAAGAGAAGGCTGGTTATCGTTTATCTCCTCCGTCTATCAGTGCCTTGCTTACTGGTGAACCAAAACAGATGAAAGCTGATACCTTGGATGCATTATGTACAACATTGGAGTGCACCCCCAACGACTTGTGGGTTCATACGCCATCACCTTTGGCAGGTGCATCCTAATGGGACAGAAAGGTGATAAAATTTTGGCGGAAAGACGAATACTTCCTTTTGGTGATCCTATTCTGAGAAAAATATCAAAACCGGTCACTGGCATCGATTCAAAGCTGCTAAACCTGCTTGGCGATCTAGTTGATACACTATATGCAACTGATGGCCGGGCAGGTTTAGCGGCTCCTCAGATCGGCAGCCTGAAAAGGATTGTAGTAATGGACTGTGGAAAGGGATTGATTGAGTTAATCAATCCCGAAATGATAGAGATGCAAGGGGAGCAGATTGGCCCGGAGGCTTGTTTATCGTTGCCGGATTATACAGGGTTTGTAAAACGGGCACAATACGTAAAGATCAAGGCCATAAACCGACGGGGACAATCATATTTTCTCGAAGGTGAAGATTTTCTGGCCCGATGCATTCAACATGAAATGGATCACTTGGAAGGAGTATTGTTTATTGACCGTATTCAGGGGAATGCCCTTGTTCATGATCAGACCAGGCAGAAAGTAAACGTTCGGGATGTTCCCGGGTTTATGGCCACAGGAATCGGGAACCCACTTTCATTAAAGAAATGAGGTAGATGCTGTGTCAACCGGCGAAAAACTAAAAATCGGGATCTGTCAGCTGGCGGTGCGGAATGACAAGTCGTTGAATATGGATCAAGCCGACGCCATGATCTCTCAGGCGGCCGGTCAGGGGTGCAGGCTGGTCATTTTGCCGGAGATGTTTAACTGCCCCTATCAATCCGAGCTCTTCCCCGAATATGCCGAAACCTGGCCTGACGGGCCGACGATTCGCAGATTGGCTGCAGCAGCCGCTAAACATCGGATTACGCTGGTGGGTGGGTCGATTCCGGAGCGGGAGCATGAAAAAATCTTTAACACCAGTTTTGTTTTTGGCGAACAGGGCAATCTAGTGGCCCGTCATCGCAAAGTCCACCTGTTCGATGTGGATATTAAAGACGGCACGGTGTTCCAGGAGTCCAAGACATTGACGGCCGGGGATCAGGCTACCGTGGTCACAGTGGGTGATTTGACCTTTGGGGTGGCGATCTGCTATGACATTCGTTTTCAGGCCTTTGCCCGCACCATGATGCTGCAAGGCGCCAAGCTGCTGATTTATCCTGCCGCTTTTGGGCCGGTTACCGGTCCGGCTCACTGGGAACTCTTAATGCGATCCCGGGCGATCGATAATCAGGTCTTTATCGTCGGCGCTGCTCCGGCCAAGACCCCCGGCGCTGAATATCAGGCCTATGGTCATTCCATGGCGGTGGACCCATGGGGGAATATTCTGGTCCGGGCTGAGGAAGATGAGGCTGTTTTGTCGTGTGAACTGGATTTTTCCTTCCTGGAAAAAGTCCGGTCGGAACTGCCGATTTTGCAACATTGGCGGGATGAATTTTATAAAGAATAAATACCGAATGATGTTAAAAAATGCTTCCTGATAGGCTGATGCTTAGACAGGCGGCATTTTTATTCTTTTCATCCCAATAACGGAAGATGAGGTGAAGAACCGCATAATTATCTGAAAATATGGAAAAGAGCAGGATTCTTGTAAGAGATTGCGGAATTCTGTTATGCAAAGATGAACCGGGCTGAATGGGTTTTTAGATGCCCGCGTCTGCAGTATTTTCATCAGATTCGAGAATAGGTCGGTGGGCGTATGAACAAGGATATTGGTCTGAGCCTGAAAGAAGTTTTGGAGTTGCTGCCGTTTGCCCAATCAAAACCGGTTGCCGGACACGGCGGACTGGATAAGGTTGTGCGCAGTGTCAACATCATGGAGGTACCGGATATTTTGGCCTGGACCAAACCCGGCGAGCTGCTGCTGACCACTGCCTATTCCATTCGGGATAACCTGCCGGCACAGCAGAACCTGGTTCCCGAATTAGCCAGTAAGGGATTGGTCGGGTTGGCGATCAAGCCCGGACGATATATCGAGCGCATTCCCATCGTGATGATGGATCAGGCTGATCAACTGCAGTTTCCCTTGATAGAACTGTCGGCGGAAGTAGCCTTCCCGGATTTGATCAATGCCGTCCTGACGGCAACCCTGGATAAACAGAATGATTACCTCAGCCGCTCACTCAATTCCCACCGCCTGTTTATGGATATCGTATCTTTCGGCGGTGATTTGGCCGATATGGCCCGGAGCCTGGCGCAAATCATCGAAAACACAGTTCTGATTTATGATGCCAAACACCAGCGCTTAGTGGGAGAAACGGTAAACTGGCCAATCGAGGACATTCAGCTTCTCTGGCGGTGTGAAGACAAAGACCGGGTAGAATTGCCGGTTCAATCCCGCACCTACCTTACTGAACTGCCGGACTTTACCTTTCGGATCATGGAGCTGCCTGTTGCTTCCGGCCATGAGGTGTATGGCAAAGTGGTAGTGGCGGAAACCAACCGGCCCCTGACGGGACAGGATATCCTCATTATTGAACGGCTGGCGACCGTAGCGGCGCTGGAGATTGCCAACCGCCACGCAATCATGCAGATTGAGCGGCGTTATGCCAATGAGTTTCTGGATCAGCTCCTTTTTTCATCCCTGGACGACGACTTGAGGAACCGGGCCAGATTTTTTGGCTGGGACTTATGCAAACCATATGTTGCCATCCTGTTTCAATATGAAAATGCTGTCTGGCAAGGCATGGAGATCGATAATGAAATTGAAAAAAAACGCAATGAGATCAATAACCGGATTTATCTGGAGGTAGCCCAGCGCTGCCGGGGGCATAACTGCACGGCGATTCCCGGGACCAAGAGCAATGTAGTGGTGCTGTTGCTGGAGGTTGTGAGCAAGGAGTCTAAGCAGGCATACCGGGAAATCCGGAAAGCAGTGGAATCCTTGCGCCAGGTGGTCACCCCTCTGGTTAAAGAAGGATGGATTACCATTGGTACAGGCCGCTATTATCCTGAACCGGGAGGATATCAGAAAAGTTACCAGGAAGCCGTCAAAGCGTTAAAAATCGGCAAAGAAACCGGTTGCAGCGGTCAGAACGTTTATTTTCAAGACCTAGGAATTTATCGGCTGTTTGCCCTGATTGAAAAGAAAAATGAGCTGGAAGAATTTTTAGAGGAAAATATTCTTCCCTTAATGCGCTATGATGCCGAGAAAAATTCAGATTTGCTGTTGACACTGGAGATGTTTTTCCATTATCATGGCAATGCGAAAAAAGTATCAGAAAAATTATTTACCCATTATAATACCATTCTCTACCGTCTGGACCGGATACAGGAAATAACCGGGATGAATCTGGATGATCCGGAAGACAGATTGAACCTGCAGGTAGCCTTGCGGATTCGCAAATTGATCCAGAGAGGTTGAGGTGGCAGGATTGTAAAAACGAAACAAAGAATAATCAATTAATTTAGAATATAATAACAAAGGTTAACCCGGATCTGACAGAGAAGGTCATCTTAGGTACAAAATTGCTAGAACCAAGGAAAGGAATGATGCAAGCGGATGGAAAGACGTATGATTCAAGTCGAAGAGAAACTTCCTGTATTACAGGGAATTCCCCTGAGTCTGCAGCATTTGTTCGCCATGTTCGGCGCAACGGTCCTAGTACCTTTTCTGTTTAAGGTCAATCCGGCCACCTCATTATTGATGAATGGTGTTGGCACTCTGATTTATCTAATTGTGTCAAGAGGCAGAATTCCGGCATATTTGGGTTCCAGTTTTGCATTTATCGCTCCGGTTTTCGCGATTCTGGCCGTACCGGAGCTGGGTGGCTATGCGGCGGCTCAAGGCGGTTTTATCGCTTTCGGCCTGTTTTTCATCGTGGTATCCCAAATTGTGCGTATGGTGGGCACTGATTGGATCGACGTCATCTTTCCGCCGGCAGCTATGGGCGCGATCGTGGCGATCATCGGCCTGGAG
>NZ_AFGF01000006.1 GCF_000219125.1 Acetonema longum DSM 6540 | reverse complement strand
GCTTTTTACTCCCACATTTCATCCCTCGATAGACTACAAAAAAACTACCTGATAATTTTTGAAATAATTAGTTGAAATATTTGATTAAATGCTATAAGATTTAGTTGGTAAACAAGATTTGTATATTGTATACATAATTGCTGTTTGCTGCAAACATCTTTATAAACTGTAAAGTAATTTATCAGGCGGATAATATTTGTCGCATTCTAACCAGTGTTGGGTAAGGCGGAGAACGTAAGACGTTCCTTCGGCCTAAAAATAGAGGAGGTTGAAAGTAATGGCTACCAACGCTCAAAAGTACATTGAAGAACTCTATCAGCGGGTTGTTGAACGCAATGCCAACGAACCGGAATTTCACCAAACGGTCAAGGAAGTGCTCAGTTCTTTAGTAGGTGTGCTGGAAAAGCATCCCGAATACATTGAACTGGGTATCATGGAGCGGATCGTCGAGCCGGAACGGCAATTTATCTTCCGGGTGCCTTGGATGGACGACTCCGGTAAGGTACGTGTAAACAGGGGCTTCCGGGTTCAGTTCAACAGCGCCATCGGACCATACAAGGGGGGCTTGAGATTCCATCCGTCAGTCAACCTTGGCATTATTAAATTCCTGGGATTTGAACAAACCTTCAAGGATTCACTGACCGGCCTGCCTATGGGCGGCGGCAAAGGCGGTTCCGACTTTGATCCCCGCGGCAAGTCTGATGCGGAAGTCATGCGGTTCTGTCAGAGCTTCATGACTGAGCTCTACCGCCATATTGGTCCGGATGTGGACGTGCCGGCAGGCGACCTTGGCGTAGGCGGACGGGAAATCGGTTATATGTTTGGACAATATAAACGAATTAGAGGCAGTTATGAAAACGGCGTGTTAACCGGTAAAGGCATTCCCTTTGGCGGCAGCTTGGCTCGTCCGGAAGCTACCGGCTTCGGCATCGCCTATTTCTGCCAGGAAATGCTGAAATCAAAAGGCACTTCCTTTGCGGGTAAGACTGTTGCTGTGTCCGGCTTCGGCAACGTTACCTGGGGTACGGTTAAAAAAGTGACCGAACTTGGCGGCAAGGTTGTCACCATCTCCGGACCGGACGGCTATGTTCATGATCCCGCCGGCATTAGCGGTGAAAAAATTGAGTATTTGCTCGAAATGAGAGCCTCGGGCCATGACCAGGTTGCAGATTATGCCAACAAATATGGCGTCAAATTTTATCCCGGCGAAAAACCGTGGGGAGTGAAAGTGGATATCGTTATCCCTTGTGCTACCCAGAATGAAATTCTCTTAGATGATGCAAAAAAAATCGTTGCCAATGGCATTAAATTTGTTTGCGAAGGCTCCAATATGCCTTCCACCAATGAGGCCATTGATTACATGCTGGCAAACGGCGTCTACCTTGGACCGTCTAAGGCTGCCAACGCAGGCGGCGTATCCGTTTCCGGCCTGGAAATGACCCAGAACAGCATGCGTTTGGCATGGTCGTTCGAAGAAGTCGACGCCAAACTAAAGGATATCATGCTCAATATCTATAAAAACGCCAGCGAAACGGCGGAAAAATACGGTCATAAAGACAACCTGGTTATCGGCGCCAATATCGTCGGCTTTATCAAGGTCGCTGAAGCAATGAAGGCGCAAGGTTTAGTGTAGTTAAAATAGGGGAGGGCGCACCTTGTGCGCCCTTTTTCTATTTGTATATAATCCCCTTAAAGCTTCTGCCGTCAACTTTAGCCTCGAAGGCAGCCTCCCGCCTCACCAGTCTGACATATTGGGTTTCTTGCTGAACAGGCAGACTGAGGAGCCAATCCCAATCAATTTTTCCCTGGATCTCATCGTTATAGGGAATGTGGAAGTAGCCCATATTGGTAGCTGTCAGATTGTGAAAGAAGTGACTGCCTAGAGAAGGTTCCGGACGAAGCTCTTTACGATCCACTTCCACGATGATGCGGGCCTGAGACATTTGCTCCCATGTCAGAGGGATTCCTAACCATCTATCCGTGGTTCCCATACGGCCGAAGCCAATTAGAATGCAGCGCCGGCCCGCCAGGGACAGAATTCGGTTTAACGCGCCAATTTCATTGGCGATCTGCGGGCTGTTCTGCAGTTGAAAGGTTTCAGGCTTGACAAAAATGATATCACGGATATTTTGAAAAAAGTTGTTGCCAATAGTACGCTGGCTAAAGCACCAGGAATCTTTTGGCTCATCCAGGGTAACCTGCAGCGTTTCCCGGCCAATTACCATGGGTCTGATCTGCAGAAAATTAAACTCTTTGGGTTTTGATGGATCCCTGGGAATATTGACGGCAAATTCAATTTCCACATTGGCGCCGAAGGACTTCTTGCCTAAATTCAGCAAGTCGTTAATTACTTGCGTCAGAGGCAGCTGGCCATACTTCAGGATGGGCGCAAAGGTCACCAGCTTGCGTCCCGGTTGATAAACTGTGTCATAGATGCAGTCATTTTCCGGCGAGTAGGTGCTGCCAATATACTCCAGAGTTTCATCTTTATCAGCCTGGGAAATTGGCAGTTTTTCATAGATATAGTCCTCATCAGGATGCAGTGTGATAGCGGCAGATGCTTTCAAATTGACAGCATAGAAGGCATTTTGCGATTTAGATACATATTCCTGAGGGCCGGAAATTGGTGGATTTAGCTTAGGATGAGCCGGTGAAAAGCGGTATGACCGCTCACCTTCGACAATTGCTTTTCCTAAGCCCAGCGCCAGACTCACCGTTCCTTCCTCCGGCTGCATCGGATAGTATGGATAAAAGTTGTAAGACTGGGCTACGCCGGAGATAACCGGGTAATAGAAATCGCCATGGTATTCTCCCACCAATTCCTGAATCAGGACAGCCATTTTTTCTTCCTGAATGCGAATATCCGCATTCTTGGCATATTGTACCGGAGCTGCGTAAAATACCGAGGCATATACCAGTTTCACGGCGTCTGAGAGCTGTTTGAGGCGAACGGCGGGATCGTGGTGACTATTGGGAACCACATAGGTGCGATAGATGCCGGCAAAGGGCAATACCCGCGAATCCTCCAGAATACTTGACGAACGCACGGCAAGGGGGCATTTGATATATTGGGTCAGGAGCTGCAAGTTGGCTTGGGTTGCCGACGGCAAAGAACTTTCCGTAAACTTTTGCGCGATTTCTGATTCTTTTGGATTACTGGCGATAAAAGAATGCAAGTCATTTTCTTCCATGAATTTCTCAAAAACATCACTACTAATGACAAAAGAGCGAGGCACCTTGATTTTAAGATCTTCGTATTTATCCGTCAGACTGGCTTTGACAATCATTGAATTCATGAAGGCGATGCCTCTGGCCTTGCCGCCCAAAGAGCCTGTCCCCAGCTTTATGAACGCATTATCCATATCCTTTTTGGAAAGCCCTTCGAAATCCAGGATTAAGCCGGATTGATATTTTAGAAAGTAATCATTTAAGACCTGAAGGATATAAGCCCGGACAGCGGCAATATCGCCCAAATCCTCACACTTGATATGCCGCAGCTTATCGGCGACCTCTATTTCGGCTCGGGCACGGAACCAACGAGAGAAATGATGATGGGAAGCATGATAGTACAGACTTTCGGCAGGCAGCTCGCGGATCATTTTTTCCAGACTGGTAATATCGCTTGCTTCACCAACGACCCGGCCATCAGGATATTTAAACACAAAAGAGCCAAAGCCGTAGTTGGCCAACATGAAACTACGCAAGTCCTGCATAAGATTTGATGAATTTTTATCTAAAAAATGCACCTGCAATGCCTCGGCTTTTTCGGCATTTTCGAGTTCTTCCGACTGCAGCAAAAACGGAAAGTCTGTTATCATGTTGCGCATTTGCTTTGCCAGTTCCAAACCGGCTGAAGGATCTAACACCCCATTCCTGGGAAACCTCACATCAGAGATGACCCCCAGCAGGTTATAGCGATAGGTAGTGATAATCTCCATT
The DNA here is from genome assembly GCF_000219125.1 of Acetonema longum DSM 6540. Lineage (NCBI taxonomy): Bacteria > Bacillati > Bacillota > Negativicutes > Acetonemataceae > Acetonema > Acetonema longum. The sequence goes on along the minus strand of NZ_AFGF01000006.1, from coordinate 27,568 downwards.
GCTTCTTCATAGGTTTCCGCGAGAAGAATTTTCGGCCTCAGACGTACTCGCAGCAATCCGTGGCTGACATTCATAGCATGCAGCAGCAAACAGCGAATCTGAGTCAAAATTTCCGTATAGATAATCGGCAAAATCTGTGAGTAATACACCGGAGAATCTTCAACCACTAAAATAGCCTGAACTCCCAGTTTGCTGTCGGCTGCCACATTTTTCTGGTCTTCTATATATTTGATGATTGCTAATAACACTTTATTATCGCCAGACCAGTGAAACACCCGGTTAATGCAAGGCGTGGCCCGGAGTTTGGCAATCATCTCCGGTGTCAGGCGATCATAAGAAAGCATGACAATGGGGATGGCTGGGTACGTTTCATATATTTTTGTTTCAACCTCAAAGGAACTCATGTCACTGATACGCGACATGGTAATGACCAGGTGGATGGAACCCTTTTCAAGCTCGACAAAAGCTTCTTCGCTGTTGGCTACCCAATGGATCCTGGGTATAAAAGGGATGCTCAGGTCGTTAAAATGGTGATAGATCTGTTCGGCTAACTGTCCGTCTTCCTCTAGGACATAGGCATCATATTCCGTAGATATCAGCAGAATTTCGGTAACCCGGAATTTCATCAGGTCATGGATGCCCGAAAAACGGGTTTTCAAATCAACGGATTTTCCCATATTAATCCGTCCTCACTTTCCTGTTTCGCAAAATTTTTCATTAAAATGATTGAGTTAATATTCAGTATATAATAAATACAGCTGGTTTTAAAGCATGTCACTTCGGAAAGCCGGGAGAAATAATTAAGGCATCCGCTTTTTTGCGGATGCCTTAATTATTTAAACAGAAAGATTACAGCCGGCCGCTGGAATTCAGCACAGCATTAATCTTATGTTTCACCATATTTTTAATGGCTTCCCTGGCCGGTTTTAGATATTGACGCGGATCGAAATCACCCGGATTGTGGGCGAAGTGTTCGCGGATGGAGGCAGTCATGGCCAGGCGCAGGTCGGTGTCGATGTTGATTTTGCAGACCCCCAGTTTACCGGCCTGTTTGAGCATTTCTTCCGGTACGCCTTGAGCACCGTCGATCTTGCCGCCATATTGATTGCACTTGGCGACGAATTCAGGCAGCACGGTGGAGGCGCCGTGGAGGACTAAGGGGAATTCAGGCAACAGGTTCGAGATTTTTTCCAGACGGGCAAAGTCCAAAGAGGGCTCGCCTTTAAACTTATAGGCGCCATGGCTGGTGCCTATGGCAATGGCCAACGAGTCTACACCGGTGCGCTCCACAAATTCCACTGCCTGGTCCGGATCGGTGTAAGAAGCGTCTTTGCTGGAAACCTTGACAGCATCCTCTACGCCGGCCAAACGGCCCAGTTCGGCTTCCACTGTAACGCCTCGGGCGTGAGCGTATTCTACGACTTTTTTGGTTACTGTAATATTTTCTTCAAAAGGAAATTTCGAGCCGTCAATCATCACGGAGGTAAAACCGCCGTCAATGCAGCTTTTGCAGATTTCAAAATCTTCACCATGATCTAAATGCAGGCAAATGGGCAGACCGGAATCTTCTACTGCGGCTTCTGCTAATTTCATTAAATAGATATGTCTGGCGTACTTTCTGGCGCCGGCCGATACCTGGAGAATAAGGGGAGATTGTTCTTCTTTGGCGGCGTCAACAATTCCCTGAATGATTTCCATATTGTTGACGTTAAAGGCGCCGATGGCATATTTGCCTTCATAGGCTTTGCGGAACATTTCTTTGGACGTAACAAGCGGCATTATGAACCCTCCTAAGCTGATATATGCAGATTTATTATAGCATATATCAGGCAAAAATAGTTAAAAAGTATGGTGATATACACGAACATTTCGCATTAGTCAGACTAATTTTAACAGTTCCTGCATGTCCGGCGGCATGGAAGAACTAACCTGAATAGCCTTTCCCGAAATGGGGTGAAGCAATTCAAGTTTAGCGGCGTGCAGAGCCTGGCGGTCTATTTTTTCTTCTGATCCGCCATAGAGATCGTCGCCAAGCAGGGGATGCCCGATATAGGCCATGTGCACGCGGATTTGATGAGTACGGCCGGTAATCAGTTTAAGAGATACTAACGTAGCTGTTGCAAAACGCTGCAGCACTCGGAAATGGGTGACGGCGCTTTGCCCGTCCGGATGGATGATTCGCTGGATGATGCTGTCTGGGTGACGCTGAATCGGAGCGTCGATGATGCCGCTCTCGGATATGACAGAGCCGCCGGCGATGGCCAGGTATTCTTTGGTGATTTTCTCAGGATTATTGAGCAGGCGGTGTATGTTAGCCTGTTTGGCAATTAACACCAACCCGGATGTATTCTTATCCAGCCTGGTTACCGGGTGAAAATCATAGAGAAGATTCTGCTGCTGATAATAGAATAAAACGGCGTTGGCCAGGGTGCCTGTTTCCAGTTTTACGGTGGGATGGACCAGCATTCCGGCCGGTTTGTCCGCAATTAGAAGGGAGTCATCTTCGTATACAATGGACAATGGCCCGGGGCGTGGTACAATAGCCGGCTTATTGGCGGCAAAATCAACGGTAATGTGATCGCCGGCTGATACCGGTGTCATTAGTGAGGCAATCGCATTGTTGATGTAAATTGTGCCGGATCTCTTCATTTTTCGCTTTTGCGTCTGAGATATCCCCAAGCGGGTCAGGCAATGAATGAGCGGGACCATGTGAATTCCTGCAGGCACAGAGACGACGATCATGACAAAGCTCCTGTCGTATTGGATTTACTGATAGTTTAGTTTTCTTCTTTTTCCTGTGATAATCCTTGTAAAAAGATAAACTGCCTTGCAAAAGGCAGTTTCCGCAATTAAAGCAGAGTTTCCACCATGGCGATGAGTTCCACTAAATGCTTGCGTTCCATACTCATTGATTCATTTAAGTAGTCGCTGATGGGGCGGGCATGCCAGCTATATATTTGTCTGATGCGACGATGGCGTCGAACTAAAGCTGCGCTAAGTAATGAAAGCAAAAGCGGTCTTACATGTTGCCGTTCGACTTCGCCAGAATTGGACTCTTCGCGAAAGGATAAACCATGTTGCTGCAAGATTGATGCTATGGCCTCATCATGCATTGAGATCAAATGAATGGCATCCAGATAGGCATTCCAGTGTTCTAAGGCCATATTTTCCAGGCTGTCCCGCATGGTTCCGGTAGCCTCTTCACGAGCCGCAAGAACGCTTCGCATGAGTTCCAACTGGTCAATTGCTTCTTCGTGCAGCATTTTCATGTGTTCAATATCAATTGCAGCCGGTTTGCGCAGAAAGTTCATGGCGCCATTTCACCATTCCTTGAACAGAATCTTATGGCTGCGGCAGGCATCTAAAACAGACGGTGGTGGCCTTTAAAGGGAGCGATAAACCGCAGCATTTTCATGGGAATATGCAGGGATGTAGCGCAGCCGCGGACCACTACGTTTACGATGATAAAGTCGCACCCTACAAAGCAGAGAGTCCCGCAGAAAGTTTCGCGCCTGCAAATACGGGCGTCAACCGAGAATAAAATCTCATTGCCTAACAGGCACAAGATACGGTCTCTGAGGCTTTCCGTGACATGCGATTTACAACCTGTCGCATCTTCAAACATCATGTCTTTAGGCATGCAATCACAAAGATCTTTATCTTCTTCATGATACCAATGCGGATATTTGCAATCCATAAAACTGTACGACCTCCTTTATTTCCATTCTGAATTTTTGATTCTTCATATTGCACATAATCCTAGGTTCTACCTGATACATCATATGAAAAGCCGAAACATAATGCTACATTCGTTAACGGACTATATTTTAATCCAACTGCTCTATTACACCTAAAACTTCGTGTTCCTGTGCGAGGTTTTCCGCTCAGCTTCGTTGTTGTCGTCGCCTTACATAGTCCGATATGCGCGGCTCCGCCACCTTGTTGAGCAAAAAATCTCGCACAATTCATCCCTGAAATTTTAGGGATAGCAGAGCACTAGGAAGGGATTGGCGCAATTGACACAGAATATTTTATCAACAGACCTATAGGGGAGAGATGCCGGTGGCGGTAAATGCGAGCTTTGTGGTATGGGGGCTATTGTTTGGCTGGATGCTCATGCCGCGAATTGGAAAGCCTTATGCGGAAAACAACATATCTGCGATATCTTATGTGGTTGCTTTGTCTTTAGGACTAGGGTTCATTTACAGGCTAAATTATCATTTACAAGTAAAGTTTTTTTTGATGGGTATGATTTTTCAATATGTGCTGTATTTGATTTATAAACTGATTCGCTTTGTTTTTGGCAAGGTAAGCCATAGTGAATAAGTCAGGAAGGCCGGTGTGAAACTATCAGAAGGTATCCCAGTGAGAATAACACGGATAGCTTGCAGCAGTCCCGTAGTTCATAGATGGAAGGATGTTGGGGATGGCGAAAGATTGTTCCTTTGATATTGTATCGGAAGTGGATATGCAGGAAGTGGATAATGCCGTAAATCAAACCGTAAAAGAGATCAGTCAGAGATTTGACTTCCGCGGCAGTAAGTCGGAGGTCAGCTTGGAGGGAGAACAGGTAAAAGTCATTGGCGACGATGATTACAAATTAAAAAGCGTCATTGATGTATTGCAAACCAAAGTCGTCAAACGTGGACTTTCCTTAAAAAATCTGGATTACGGCAAAATCGAACCGGCAGCCCAGGGAACAGTGCGGCAGATGATTACAATTAAACGGGGTATCGACAAGGAAAAAGCAAAACAAATTGTTGCTGCTGTGAAAGATTCTAAATTAAAAGTGCAGGCTCAGATCATGGATGATCAGGTTCGTGTATCCGGTAAAAATATCGATGATTTGCAAAATGTGATGGCTAAGTTAAAGCAGGCGGACTTTGGTATTGAATTGCAGTTTGTAAACTATAGGTCTTAACTCCCGTTATTGGGAGTTTTTTATTTGATTTTTTGTTTTGCCGCTCTTTTTTGGAAAAAGGTCTGGTGAGTGGGCTTTTTTTCCGTTACAATAGAAAGAGAATTCCAATGAAAGGTGGAACAGCTATGGCGCACAGCGAGTTAGAACTAGATTCACTGCAACCTGCGCAGGACTTATCAAAGGAAAAAGATGGCAGCAGAGAACACATGGAAGTCAGGTACTATAATCGCCTGGAAAAAATAGAACGTTGGCGCAAAGAATTTCAGCACAATAAAGAGGTAGAAGAAGAACTGGCTGCGGTCAGCAAACTGGATTTTTCACCTCAGGACTATACGGCCGCGTTGGAAAGAGTACCATTCAAAGAACCGCCTATCCCTAATTTTGATTATTTGCGGGATGAGAGCCGCACTGCAACGGAAAAGAAATATTCCATCCCCATTATGAGTAAGGTAGGAGTTTTAGCACTTTTAGTTATTAGCCTGTTTGTGGTGCCGGATATCATCATTTTCGCCGTGGCAGGGGGATTGGCGGCTCTCGTTTCAGTATGGCTCTACTTTACGATTCAAGACCGCAGCAAGGCTTTAGTACAGGCTTTGGCCGAAGCGGACGAGGAGATTGAAAAACGCACCCAGCTGGAAATCGAATTAATCCAGGCAGCTCGCGTCCAGCATGATGAAGATGAGGATGAAAGGATTAACGCCATTGAACGGTTGCTGGCGGGGGAACCTGACGCTATTATGCTCCGGTTATACGAGACTCTTTCTCAGGTTGGCTTTCCCTTTACAGTGGATCTTGATATCGACATGCATGCGAACGTCCCTTTGCTTAAGATATGGCTTCCGGCAAAATCCATCATACCCGGACAAACCTGCAGTTTGGCTCCGTCCGGGCGCATTAATTATGAAGACAAAGAAGTCAGACAAATTAACAAGCAATATATGGAGTTGTGTTCTGCCGTAACCATGCGAATGATCGCTTTCATTTATGAAAATATCCCGGCCTTTGATCTGGGTTATGCCAATGGCATGGTCCGGGATACTATGGATGATTCCTGCGTATTGGCTCTAAAGTTTGACCGGCAGACCGTTACGGATGCCTGTAACGCTTCCACTGCTTTGGCAGCGCTGCAAATGACACAAGTGACCTTCAACAGTGATAATAATCTCAGCTTTACGCCGGTTGAACCGATTTACCCCGACGAATGGGAAGGGGTTGAACAGCAGATGTTGAGGAGCGCTAAATTTAAAGTGAGATAAGAAATGAAATCAAATAAATAAAATAATTAATTTACATTACATATTAAGAAGGAATCTTTATTTGTAACGTATAATATAGATAAATATAGTTTAATTTAGTCTTGTAAGAAGAAAGAAGGAGGAATCTAGTGTGAAATTGGCTGATGTATTGAAAAGTGCCGATTGGAAAACAGAAAAACACGTACCGGTGATTGAAGCTCCCGACTGTGTGAAAGCAGGGGAGAAAGCCGTTGTAACGGTGTCGGTTGGCAAGGAAATTGCGCATCCCAACACTACTGAACACCATATCCGGTGGATTCGGTTATATTTTAAGCCAGATAGCGGCAATTTTGTCTATGACCTGGGGTATTTTGAATTTAATGCTCACGGCGAATCAACCGAAGGAGCAAATAAGGGGCCGGTATATACGGAACCGGCAGGGCAGGTTACAGCCAAACTGCAGTCCTCTGGTACACTCTTGGCGGTTTCTTATTGCAATATACATGGCATATGGGAAAGTTCAAAACCGATCACAGTAGAATAGAATGTAGGAAGTCGATACAAACAGGACCTCTCATCTGCGGGGGTCCTGTTATATTTTTTCATTTAATGTACATTACCAGGAGGAATTTGTGTTCTTGCAAAGAATAAATAATGCTATCGCTGTAATTTATGGCAATGATTTCAGAATCTAGTGGAGCTGTAAGGAGGAAATAGAGGAAGATGGCGCTGATCGTAAAAAAATTCGGGGGAAGTTCGGTGGCGACGACGGCTAAGATCATGGCGGTAGCTGAGCGGGTGTTGCGGGAAAAAGCACCGGATGATAAAATTGTACTAGTCGTATCAGCTATGGGGGATACAACCGACGAACTCTTGGATTTAGCCGGGCAAATCAGCCCACATCCTAACTCTCGGGAAATGGACATGCTGTTAGCTACCGGTGAGCAGGTGTCGGTCGCATTGCTGGCCATGGCTTTTCAACAACTGGGATCAGTTTCCGTATCCCTAACCGGTCCTCAGGCCGGGGTTATGACCAATTCAGTTTATTCCAAGGCCAGAATTCTGGATGTAAAACCGGACAGGATTAAGTCGGAACTGGCGAAAGGGCGGATTGTCATCGTCGCCGGGTTTCAAGGCCTGTCTCCTGAGGGCGACATTACCACTTTAGGCCGGGGCGGTTCGGATACCACAGCAGTCGCCATTGCCGGTGCTTTGCGAGCAGATTCCTGTGAAATATTCACTGACGTGGACGGAGTCTATTCCGCCGACCCCCGGGTGGTAAAAGCCGCCCGGCGCATGAAGGAAATCACGCATAATGAAATGCTGGAAATGGCCAGACTAGGGGCAGTGGTCATGCAGCCCCGATCGGTGGAAATGGGAAAACATTACGGTGTGCCCATTCATGTTCGTTCTACTTTTACCCAAGAGGCAGGCACAATTATTAGGGAGGAGTATACGATGCAAGAACGCGAGTTTATTATCAGGGGCGTAACCCATGATACCAATGTGGCAAAAATAGCTATTCTTGGCGTGCCGGACCGTCCCGGTATCGCGCATAAGATCTTTTCAGCCCTTGCCAATGCGGCGATTGACGTGGACATGATCGTACAAAGCATACGAAACTCGGACCAACATATTAATGATATCGTATTTACCATTGCCAAAGCGGATTTGGCCAAGGCCAAAGGCTTAGCGGAGCAGGCTACCAAGGATATGGGCGTACTCAGAGTGGTCGTGGAGGATAATGTGGCCAAAGTATCGGTGGTGGGCGCGGGAATGTACGGCAGTCCCGGTATTGCGGCGACAATGTTCGGTGCTTTGGCGGAGGCCGGCATTAACATTGAAGTCATCAGCACATCGGAAATCAGTATATCCTGTTTAATTCAAGCCGATCAGGTAAAAGACGCGGTGAACGCAATTCATAGCCGCTTTTTTCAGGGATAATCATAAGGGAAAAGAAGTGCCTTGCGGCACTTTTTTTATTTAGACAGAAAGAAACTCCGCCAAACAGGCTTTTTTTATTATAGGATATATTTACATAAAAAAATTATTAGAAACATGAAGGAGTTATGTAAATAGAGACGAATATTATTATGTAAATCACATAGGGGGTAACTCATAAACAGTTGCCCTGTCTGGTATCTTGAGGCGAGGAATGCACAGGAGGCAACACGGTCACTTCTGCGTATCCTCCTCAATATCCGGCATGTGAATGATTCCGTTCCTTTCTGTTTCCTTTCCGGTTTCGGCCCCTACGCATACCAGATTTCCCAACGTATCCGGAATCTATGTCGCAGCCATATATAAAGTTGAGGAGGAAAACAGAAATGCAGAAAAAACTTTTAACTGCCGCTATCCTGGCATCCCTGACCCTGTCTGCTACTGCAGCTTTTGCCGCTGCACCTACTCTTTCCGGTGACGCTCGAATTGAATACCGTAACGAAGATGCAAGTGATAACCACCTGACCAATCGCATCCGCCTGAATGTGGATGCCCAAATTGACGATACTTTCTATGTCCACGGCCGCGCTAGATATGATAATGACATGCGGGAAAACAACGGTGGCGTCATGACCTTTGACCAGGCATATATCGGTGCCGCCATGGAAAACGCTGATTTGAGAGTGGGACGCCAGTCCCTGAGCATCGGTCAAGGCCTGTTAATGGATGATGACAACTTCAGCGGCGCTCAATTGAATACCGCTATTAACAACCTGAATGTAAAAGGTTTCTATGGTAAAGACCCCTCTGATACAAAAACCTCATTCATTGATCTGGGAACTTCCTTCCGTGGCCTGAACATTGGCGGCAGCTACCTGAAAGAGGATGACAAATACTACGGCTTCAACCTTGGCGCCAATGTGGCTCCCAATGTTGCCCTGAATGTTGAAGTTGCCAAAAACGATACTCAGGATGCGAACGGATTCCTGGCAGAAGTGGCTATAGGACAGGCTGTGAAGAAAGGTGATTTCTTGACGGCGATTTCTTACCGTGACGTAGACGAATACGCTCTGACTCCGTTTAGCACTGACGGCGCTTATGACAATTCCAAAGGCTTCCGGATCAAAGGCGCTTACAAAGTTTCCGATACAGCAACATTGACCGCTTACCAGGACATTGCCGAAGATCAGGACGGTGCTGATAAAGACCGGACCAATGTCGAATTCAGCGTCAACTTCTAGGAGACCGTTGAAAAAGGCCCATCTGCGTCGTTACTCCTGCGGGCGGGCGTTCGACATACCCTCCCGAACGTACAGTCTCACGCCTGTCCTCGTCGCGCCTAGCACCTGAATCTTTTTGAACGGTCCCAGATTCTAGGCCGCGGATGAGTTTTACGACAGGATTCCAATTGGGAAAGATTGCATAGATCAAAACGGGATGGCTTATGATAGCCATCCCGTCTTTCCATTATATTGCACACATATTAAAATAATAAATAGCCATTCTATAAATGGGCCCAAAAATTTTTTTGTAAATGGAGGTTTGCGTAATGTCAAGGAGCAGAAAACCGGTAAACCCTTCAGCGCAAAAGGCTCTTGATCAGTTGAAATTGGAGACGGCGTCGGAAATCGGATTGACTGATTATCAGAATACGAATAAAGGTACCTTGACTTCGGCTGACAATGGACGAGTCGGCGGACAGATGGTCCGCAAGATGATCCAGAGTCAAGAACAAAAGTTTTCCGGAAAATAATCTAGGATACTCGCTGCATAAGCAGGCCTTCCGGCCTGCTTTATCATTTTTTGGCTATTCAGTAAATCCAGACAGGAGATTCGCAATCGACCACGAAATAATGCTAATTAAAAGGGATTGCATTCTGATGCTGCCTGATAATAAAAGGGAGTGCATACATATTGCAGACAGTATTAATTAAAAATTTAGGAAAGTTTGCAGGGCAAGAAGTAACTGTAAAAGGTTGGCTGTATAATGTGCGGTCCTCCGGCAAAATCATGTTTTTGATGGTGCGGGACGGCAGCGGCCTTCTGCAGGGGGTTTTAGCCAAAAAGGATGTGCCGGAAACTGTTTTTGAACAGGCTAAGCAGCTGACCCAGGAAAGTTCATTGGCAATAACCGGTACGGTACAGGAAGAACCGCGGGCGCAAGGCGGTTATGAAATGCATATTACCCATCTGGAGATTGTTGCAACAGCGGAGGAGTACCCGATCACTCATAAGGAGCACGGGGTTGACTTCCTGGCGGAACGGCGGCATCTGTGGATTCGCACCCCCCGGCAAAATGCAATATTGCGCATCCGGTCAGAAATTGAACATGCCTTCCGGGATTTTTTCTATCAGCAGGACTTTGTTCTGGCTGATGCGCCGATTATCACACCGGCTGCCTGCGAAGGGACTACGACTCTGTTTGAACTGGATTATCACGGTGAGAAGGCCTTTTTATCCCAGAGCGGTCAATTGTACAACGAAGCGAATGCGATGGCTCTGGGACGAATATACTGTTTCGGACCTACTTTCCGGGCGGAGAAGTCCAAGACCCGGCGCCACCTGATGGAGTTTTGGATGATCGAAGCCGAGATGGCCTATTTTGAGCTGGATGACAATATGGCGCTGCAGGAAGAGATGGTTTGCTATGTAGTCCAGCGGGTGCTGGAGCGCTGTCAGCGGGAATTAAAGGTTCTGGGCCGGGATCTGTCCAAGCTGGAAGCCATCAAGATGCCCTTCCCGCGCATTAGTTATACTGAAGCGGTGGAAATTTTAAAAAAAGCCGGGGAGCCGTTTGTTTGGGGCGATGATTTTGGCGCGCCCCATGAGACGATCATTTCCAGCCAATTTGACGCGCCGGTTTTCGTACATCGCTATCCCACCGAAATCAAAGCATTTTATATGAAGCCGGATCCGAATGATCCCAAAGTAGTTTTGGGTGCGGATCTTCTGGCGCCGGAAGGATACGGCGAGGTGATCGGCGGCGGGCAGCGCATCGACGACTTAAAGCTCTTGGAACAGCGAATTGCGGAACATAAGCTGCCCCAGGAAGCCTTCGAGTGGTATTTGGATCTGCGCCGCTACGGCAGTGTGCCCCATTCCGGCTTTGGCCTGGGCATAGAGAGAACAGTGGCTTGGCTATGCGGACTGGATCATATCCGGGAGACGATACCGTTTCCGAGGATGCTGCACAAAATGTATCCCTAAGGGAACCGTTAAAAAAGGCCCATCTGCGTCAATTCAGCCTCACGCGGGCGGGTTCAGGTAGGAGTTCTAAAATAATTTGATTGATAAAAACGGAGGGGGATTGTGCTATGACAATGAGTATGGCCGCATCTCATGCAAAGGGGAAATTTGCAACCGATAATATATTTGACGCCAATGCGGCGGCGGTGAAGGCCGCAGTGCAATTTGGCAAGGACAAAGTAACGAATGCTACCATTGGCGCGCTTTTGGATGATAATGAGGTGCTGGTCTGCCTGCCGACAGTGGAAAAAGTGCTGCGCAACCTGCCGGTGGAAGAACTGATCAATTATGCTCCCATTGCCGGCCTGCCGGATTATTTGGATGCAGTCATTGACCTGGCTGTTGACATTCACCGGCCGGAAGCCTATATCAAAGCGATTGCCACTTCTGGTGGTTCAGGGGTAATACACCATACGATCTGGAATTATACTGAAATCGGTGACACAGTCCTGACTACCGACTGGTTCTGGGGTCCCTACCGAGTTCTCTGCCAGGATGCGCTGCGGAAATTGGATACCTTTACTATGTTTGACGAGCAGCAGCATTTTAATATGGTCTCCTTCCAGGAAAAAGTAACGGCATTGTTGGCCAAACAGGACAGCCTGGTCATTATCCTGAATTCACCGGCCCACAATCCTACCGGCTACAGCCTGTCCGATGCGGAATGGGCCCAGGTATTAAATCTGTGTAAAGAAATTGCCCAGGATAAGAGCAAGAAAATTATTTTGGATGTAGACATTGCCTATCTTGATTTTGCCGGAGAAAAAGCTGCCAGCCGCAGCTTCATGAAACAGTTTGGCGGTTTGCCGGAAAATATTCTGGTCATTCTCGGCTACAGCATGTCGAAAAGTTTCACCGCCTATGGACAAAGGGTCGGGGCCATGATCGGAGTTTCTTCCAGTAAAGATGTAATCGATGAATTTGTAAATATCAACCAGTATTCATCCCGTGCCACCTGGTCGAATATCAACCGGGGCGCCATGCGAATGCTGGCTACGATATACAAGGATAAGTCGCTGCTGGCTCAGGTTGATGCCGAACGTAACCGGGGTTATCAAATGATCCAGGAAAGAGCCGGCATTTTTACCCGGGAAGCCAAAGCCGCAAATTTGAAAATGCTGCCGTTCTTTGGCGGCTATTTCCTGACCATACCGGTGAATAATCCGGCTGCTGTCTGTGACAAACTCCATGAGGACAATATTTTCGCCGTTCCCTTGGCCCAAGGAATCCGTATTGCTGTTTGCGCCGTTACTTCCCGCAAGATTACCGGTATGGCGGCAGCTGTGGCCAAAGCTAAGGCAGCGGTTGACTGAACAGAGTTTTATACAAGGAACAGGGCAAAAAAACGATTTTTTAAAGCCGGACTCTTATGTCCGGCTTTTTTGCAATAATATCCACCCTAATGTGCGTGTTGCCGGGAGATACTAATAAAGATATGCGGAGCATATCGGGCAAGCAAAACAGCGTTTACCAGGCACGAGAAGGGAGGTCGATAAGCCGGTGGGAATTGAAAATGAAAATATCATTGATGATACCGCTTTAGAATTTCCCAGAGCTGGTTTTTGGGCTGTGCATTTAATCGGCGGCAGTCTATTGTTCTTTTTGGGCATGAGATACGCTGTGAAACGGGTGCCGATGCCAATTATCGCATATCGATTGCTGCGATCTCTGACAAGGCGCTGGTAATGGGTGATGCCTGGCTGTCGCAGGGGTTTGAAAAAACGTCTTGCGACAGTTTTTTGTTTTTTCACTCTTTATATCGCTGATCTTTTCTCTATCTCCTTGAATAAAGATGGGTTATCGTGTACCATTTACCTAGAGGTGTTTTGATGAAGGATCCAATTATTGTAACTCTCATTAACGGAGAACAGCGTGAATATGAAAGGGAAGTCAGCTTGCTGACGATTGCCAGAGATGTAAGGGCTCTTTATACCGCCCCGATTGTGGCGGCAAAAGTGAACCAGCGGCTGGAAGACTTGCAGTATTGCCTGGACGGGGATTGTAGCGTGGATTTTCTCGACTTGAGCACTGAAACAGGAATGCGAGTGTATCAGAGAAGCTTGGCTTTTGTGCTGATCATGGCTGTCGCTGAACTATTTCCTCAGGGCCAGGTGACGATTGAACATTCTCTCGCCAAGGGCTTATATTGTGAATTGCATCTGGGAAGGCCCTTGACTCAAACTGATGTGGAAAAACTGGAGACAGGCATGCGGCAGATCGTTTTGGCGGATCGGCCCTTTATTAAGAAAGAGCTTCCTTTAAACGATGCGATTGAACTTTTTGAGATTGCCGGGCAAGCGGAGAAGGTTGCCCTCTTAAAACAGCTGAACCAGCCGGAAGTCTGCGTCTATAGCTGCGGTGAAATCGCTGACTATGTCCATGAGATTATGACTCCCAGCACCGGGTATTTAAAAATCTTTGAACTGCGGTTTTATCAGCCGGGGCTGCTGCTGCGATTCCCGCGAACGGAAAATCCGACTGTTCTGCCAACCTATGTGGAACAACCTAAATTGGCCGCTATTTTCCAGGAAGCGGAACGCTGGGGCGCCATTCTGGGCTGCGGTTATGTGGGAACTTTGAATGAATGCATTCAGAAAGAGACTGTCTACGATATTATTCGGGTCGCCGAAGCGCTGCACGAAAAAAAGATTGCCCAAATCGCCGACGCGATAGTCCAGCAAGGATCGGTCCGGGTGATTCTTGTAGCCGGTCCGTCTTCTTCCGGCAAAACCACCTTTGCCCAGAGACTGTCCATTCAGTTAAGAGTCAACGGCCGTAGACCGGTGCCGATCTCCCTGGATGATTATTTCGTTGATCGGGAGCATACACCGCGGGATGAGCAGGGTGAGTATGATTTCGAAGCTATTGAAGCCATTGATCTGCCTTTATTTAACGATCATCTGCGCCGTATTCTGGCCGGGGAAGAGGTGGAGATTCCCTCGTTTAATTTTAAACTGGGCGCACGGGAGTATCTCGGCCATAAGATACGGATCAGTCCGGAACAACCGTTGATTATCGAAGGAATTCACGGCTTGAATGAACGATTGACCCAATCGATTCCCCGGGAGCAAAAAGTAAAGATCTATATCAGCGCTTTAACCCAGTTAGCGATTGACAATCATAACCGTATTCCCACCACCGATACCAGGCTGATCCGGCGGATCGTCCGGGACAGTCAGTTCCGGTCTCATGATGCACTGGTCAGTCTTAGGATATGGCCTTCCGTCCGGCGGGGCGAAGAAAAAAATATTTTTCCGTTCCAGGAAGAAGCCGATATCATGTTTAATTCGGCGTTGATCTATGAATTAGCCATATTAAAGCGTTACGCTCAGCCCCTGCTGGAGCAGGTTGGCACTAAAAACCCCGAATACTCGGAAGCCCGCCGTTTGCTGCAGTTCCTCGAATATTTCGAGCCCAGCGGCGAAGAAGACGTGCCGCCAAACTCCATCCTGCGGGAATTTATCGGTCAGTCTTGCTTCTACAAATAAAAAAGGCCTCGCACTGTCAAACAGCGCGAGGCCTTTTTCAACGGTTCCTAGCTTTTTTGACGGCTGGCTTCAAAAAACTTCAGCGCCACATCAGGGAACACAGCATAGGACAATACATCTTCCGTGGAGGCCTTCGGATAGCCTTCTTCCGCCAGTTTTTGGCGCAGGGAGTCCATTTGCGGCGGAATGTCATCAGCCGGACGATAATCAATAATTTTTTCGCCGGCGATAATCAGATCTTTAATGGCGGGATCAATCGGGGCCGGGGTACGGCCGTATTTACCGCGGGCTAAGTCTTTGATCTCCCGGGGCACAACTTTATAGCGGCCCAGCATCACATTGAAGGCAGCCATGGAACCGACGATCTGGCTGGTGGGGGTCACCAGCGGCGGGTAACCAAGCTCCGCCCGTACTTTCGGCATTTCTTCGATGAGTTCCGGGAATTTATCAGCCATGCCCTGTTCTTTTAGCTGATTGAGGAGATTAGATAACATGCCGCCGGGGATTTGGAAGGAAAGCACCTTGGTGTCGATATCGATGGCGGTATTGAGTTTAAAGTGTTCAGCGACCTGTTTTTTTACAGTACGGAAATGGTCGGCAACGGCGTAAAGTTTGTTCAGGTCGAGGCCGGTATCCCGTTCCTGTCCTTTCAGGGTAGCAACGATGGCTTCGGTGGGTGGCTGTGAAGAGCCCATGGCAAAGGGAGAGAGGGAGCAGTCTACGATATCTACCCCGGCTTCGATCGCTTTCAGGTAGGTCATGGAAGCCATGCCGCTGGTATAGTGGGTATGTAGGTCAATGGGCACTTTAATCTCTTTTTTCAGGGCTGTTACCAGGTCATACGCGGTATAGGGCGCCAGCAGGCCGGCCATATCTTTGATACAGATAGAATCGGCGCCTCTTTCAACCAGATCTTTGGCCATTTTCACGAAGCTTTCGGTATTGTGGAAGGGGCTGATGGTGTAAACGAAGGAACCCTGGACGTGAGCGCCAGCCTCTTTGGCTGCTTTCATGGCAGTTTCCAGATTGCGCACGTCATTGAGGGCGTCGAACAGGCGGATAACTCCTACGCCGTTAGCCACAGACCGCTTTACGAACTCCGTGACTACATCGTCGGCATAGTGGTTGTAACCCAATACATTCTGTCCGCGCAACAGCATTTGGATCGGAGTTTTTTTCAGATGTTTTTTAATGGTGCGAAGCCGTTCCCAAGGATCTTCATTCAAAAAGCGCAAACAACTGTCAAAGGTTGCTCCGCCCCAGGCTTCTAACGAGAAATAGCCAACCTCGTCGAGTTGTTCCAGCATTGGAAGCATATCCGCGGTGCGCATACGGGTGGCCGCCAGGGATTGATGACCGTCGCGCAGAACGGTTTCTACAATTTTTACTGGAGTTTTGGACATCATCTCAGCCTCCTTAAAGTGAAATAGTTTTATACTTGTATACATTATATCTTGATTCAACATAAAAAGTAAGAGATTTAATAATTGTTTCTTTTTATGGGTGGTCATTGCAGATAGCGATTGCCTGAAAAGGGGAGCATATCATATGCCCCCCCTTTCTTCATTGGATTTATCCAGGTACAGTTTTGTCCGGCGCTATAGCAGCGATTATGTTTACACAATGCACAATTCATAGTAGCTCTTTATCCGCGAATCAGTTTTTCCATTCTGGAAATTATATCCATGATTTTGATATTGGTGCAACTGATAAATAATTATTTAATGAACTTTACTTTCTCACAGATATCTTTTACAGTAGTTTCCTTTCTCTCGTTAAATGTCACTTTGTTTTTCTCAAACAGATTATTGCCCTTGGTGTCAATGGATACAATCAACGGGCCAAAATTTTTAACCCGGGATACCCAAAGTGCTTCCGGCATGCCCAGATCTTCCCATTCAACTTTCTCAATTTCTTCTACTTCGGTAGCGGCAAGGACAGCGCACCCGCCTGGAAATACAGCATGCAAAGCCTTATAAGTCTTGCATCCTTCCTCTGTTTTGGGACCCATGCCGCCTTTGCCGATGATCAGCTTAACACCGGTTTCGGCGATAAATTCCTTTTCGAATTTTTCCATACGCATACTGGTAGTGGGTCCAATGGAAACCATTTGCCATTTACTATTTTCATCTTTGGCAACGATAGGCCCCGCGTGAAAAATGGCCAGGCCCTTTAAGTCCACCGGAAGTTTTCTGCCATATTCAATCAAACGTCTATGGGCTACATCCCGGCAGGTAATTAAATAGCCGTCAAGGTAGACGACATCCCCGGCCGTGATATTTTCGAGATCTTCATTTTTAATTGGAGTGGTTAATACTTTTTTCACAGCGTTACCTCCTTGTGAGAAATAATTTCATAGGTCATATCCTCATTGATGCGAATCGTACCTCTTCTGTGGGCCCAGCATCCAACACTGATAGCAACACTGATGGTGGACGGGTGTCTGGCAGCGGATTCAATGTGAACACCTGTTACGGAATTCTTGCCGGAGAGGCCCTGTGGTCCAATACCCACTTCATTCAGTCCGTTTTCAAGCAATCGTTCCATTTCAGCGCCGCGCGGGTCGTGATGACGGGTGCCAATAGGGCGGAACAGAGCCTTTTTCGAAAGGCGGGCGGCTACTTCAATGGAGCCGGCGATGCCTATGCCAACCAGGAGCGGCGGACAGGCGTTCAGTCCCATGGATGTCATTACATCAAAGACATACTCTACAATACCTTCATAGCCGGCGGAAGGCATCAGCGTTCTTCCCTGTCCGAGCAGGCTGCAGCCGCCGCCAGCCATATATACTTCAATTTCTGTGCTCTTTGAGGCGGGAACAATCTCCCAATCAATAATGGGAACCCGCTCGCCCGTATTATTTCCGGTATTCTTCTCCTTAAAAATCTCCACCGCATTATGGCGAAGCGGAGCGGTTTGCGTCGCTCCCAGAACAGCGTTGTGAAGTATGTCTTGAATATTTGCCAGTAACGGGAATTCAGATCCGGCTTTCACATAATATTGAATAACGCCTGTATCCTGACAGCAGGGACGATCGAGCTTAGCGGCCAGTTCCTGGTTTTCAAACATGGAGTCATATACTACCTTTGCCAGATAAGTATCTTCCTGTTCTCTGAGTTTACGCAACTTGGCTATGATATCATCGGGAAGATATTTACCTGTATAGCCGGTAAACCTGGTCATGATGTTTGTCATGGCCTGTATTTTTTGTTCGTGTGTCATGCGACAGCCTCCTTGGATGTATCTAAAATACAAACACCGGGCAGTGAATATTCTGTTTTTTGGTATCCAGATATCAATTTGAGCTCGTTCCAAGTATACTATCTGGCTACGCTAAATAAAAATATATATTCGCAATGATATCATTAATTACTTTAATTCTGCCAATTTCCCCGACTTGTGGTACACTATTATCAATAAAAGGGACAAATAGAGAGCATAAACTCCGGAGGCTTTCAATGGAATTACGACAGCTTGAATACTTTCAGATGGTTGCCAAAACAAATAGTATTACAAGAGCAGCTGAGCAATTGCATGTTTCGCAGTCGACAGTGACTTTGGCCATCCAGAGATTGGAGGACGAATTGAATTCTCCCCTCCTGGATCGCAGCCAGAAACAACTTTCTTTAACATCGGAAGGTAAAGTCTTTATACAAAAAGTGTCTGATGCTTTTAATTTGTTACAGGACGGCATTGCCGAAGTTAATAATTACCGTCAATTAAAAAAAGGCACCCTCAAAGTAGGTGTGCCTCCCATGATCGGGTCCTATTTATTTCCGGAAATTTTAGCCGGTTTTAAAAAGCATTATCCCAACCTGGATCTTGCCATTTTTGAAGAAAGCTCCTTTTATATTCGTCAATTATTAGAAAAGGGTGAGCTGGACATCGGGATCGTGAATTTGTTTCAGCCATCCCAGCTCCTTGAAACCTTAAGCATAGCAAACGAGCAGATCGTTGTTTGCCTGCCTTTAACGCATCAATTGGCGAAGTTGAGCACCATTGCCATCGAGAAACTTAAAGAGGAACCGTTTATTCTCTTTAAAGCGGGAGCCTATAATCGTCAAATCATTCTGGAGGAATGCAGAAAGCATGGGTTTGATCCTCATATCATTTTAGCGACAGACCAGATTGAGACGATGAAAGGCTCGGTAATAAAAGGGGTTGGCATTTGTTTCTTAATGGAAGAAATCGCCCGTAGGGGGACAGAATATGTATCCATCTCCCTTGCCAATCCATTGTACCTTGAATTTGGCCTGGCATGGAAGAAGGATAGGTATCTGTCAATGGCTGTTCAGGCTTTTATTAATTTCATTAGAGAATCGAGTTTCGCGCATCAGAATCCATCCTGATTTATATTTAAAAAAAGGCGATCGCAAAATGATTTTCTGCGATCGCCTTTTAAGTATAAAGATATTAATGTGGATTGATCCTAAAACACGCAACATAATGTTTTTGATCTGAAGATGATAATGCCGGGGAGCTCTCGGCGCACTGCTTCATAGCATAATGACAGCGGGTGCGGAAGCGGCAGCCGCTGGGCGGGTTCAGGGGGCTGGGTACATCGCCTTCCAGGATAATTCGCTGACGTTTCAGCTCGATTTGCGGGTCGGGGATAGGGATAGCCGAAAGCAGGGCCTGGGTGTAGGGATGCTGCGGATTGCTGTATAGTTCCTCGCAGGGGGCCAATTCCACCAGGGAACCAAGATACATGACTGCCACCCGTTTGCTGATGTGCTTGACCATGGACAGGTCATGGGCGATAAACAGGTAGGTCAGTCCCAGTTCCGCCTGCAATTGTTGCAGCAGGTTGACCACCTGGGCCTGGATCGATACGTCAAGAGCGGAAATCGGTTCATCGCAGACGATGAATTGAGGATTGACAGCCAGCGCGCGGGCGATGCCAATTCTTTGCCTCTGTCCGCCGCTGAACTCGTGGGGAAAGCGATTGGCGTGCTCCGGGTTGAGACCTACCTGTTTCAGCAGGTGAAAAATCCGGTCACTGCGCTCACTGCCGCTGGCTAGGTTATGAATGTCCAAGGGTTCGCCGATAATGTCGCCTACCGTCATCCGGGGATTCAGGGAAGCGTAAGGGTCCTGGAAAATCATCTGGAGTTTGCGGCGCATCTCCAGAGACTTCGGCCCGGCAATGGCCTGATGAACATCCTGACCGCCCAATAATGCCTGCCCCTGGGTGGGGCGGTACAGGCCGACGATGGTGCGGCCAACGGTGGATTTACCGCAGCCGGTTTCTCCCACCAATCCCAGTGTTTCCCCGGGAAACACTTCAAAACTTACATTTTCCACTGCTTTGACATAGGAGACGGCATTGCCCCAAAAAGAGGTCTGAGCGGTGAAATATTTGCTGACCTGATTGACCGTCAGTAATGCTTTCATGCCGGGTCACCTTCCTTTGCAGCAGAAAATAAGGATTCCGGCTTGCGGAGCGACATTTCGTGGGACAGCCAGCAGCGGCTTTGCCGTTCTAGTCCCGTCGGCAGCAGGGGAGGAGGCTGATGGCAAATTTCCATGGCGTAGCGGCAGCGGGGCATATAGGCGCAGCCGGGAGGCGGAGACAGCAAGTCAGGCGGCTGTCCGCCGATGGATTCCAGGCGGGTCTGCCCTGCATCCAGGCGGGGGACCGAGCGCAATAAGCCGTAGGTGTAAGGATGCATCGGCTGGGCATACAGATCCTGAACTGAAGCAGTTTCCACGATTTTGCCGGCATACATCACCAGCACACGGCTGCACAGTCCGGCCACTACTCCCAGGTCATGGGAGATCAGAATAATAGAGGTCAGAAGCTTCTCGTTAAGCTGTTTCATGAGTTCTACGATCTGGGCCTGAATGGTTACATCCAGGGCCGTAGTGGGCTCATCGGCAATCAGAATTTTAGGGTTACAGGCCAAGGCCATAGCAATCATCACTCTTTGGCGCATACCGCCGGACAATTGGTGAGGGTATTGACGGATGCGGGTCTCAGGCGCCGGGATTCCGACCAAACGCAGCATTTCCACAGCTTTGTCAAGGGCATCTTTCTGACCGAAATGCTGGTGGATCATGAAGCTTTCCGCCAGCTGCAGTCCAATAGACAACACCGGATTTAGCGAGGTCATAGGGTCTTGGAAGATCATGCTGATAGCATTGCCCCGCAGGGCTTGCAGCTCTGTTTCAGGCAGCTTGGCGATATCTTTGTTGTTAAACAGGATTTTGCCGCCGGCAATTTCACCGGGAGGAGAGGGAATCAGCCCCATCAGAGAACTGGCGGTTACACTTTTGCCACAGCCGGATTCGCCTACAATGCCGATGATTTCCCCTTTTCCCAGGCTGAAGCTCACGTCATTGACAGCCTGCACTTTACCGGCATAGGTGTGAAAAACTACCTGCAGGTTTTCAACCGATAGTATTGTATCCATGCGTATTCCCTCCTACTTTCTCATCCGCGGGTCAAGAGCGTCCCGCAAGCCATCCCCCAGAAAGTTGAAGGACAGCATGGTGACGCTGATGGCCACTGCCGGATAAAAGAGTTGGAAAGGATAGGAGCGGAGCGAGTTGACCCCTTCCGAGGCCAAAACTCCCCAACTGGCCATGGGGGCTGACACGCCCAATCCGATAAAGCTTAAAAAGGCTTCCGTGAAGATGGCTTCCGGAATGGCGAGGGTCATAGTCACAATAATCGGGCCCATGCTGTTGGGAATCAAATGCCGGAGAATGATACGCCAGGAACTGGCGCCAATAAGGCGGGCCGCCAGAATATATTCCTGTTCTTTCAGTGCCAGGACTTGTCCCCGGACCATGCGGGCCATACGCAGCCAGTATACAAATCCCAGGGCGATGAAAATATTGGTCAGTCCCGGTTTCAGCACAACCATCAGCAGGATGACATATAACAGCAGGGGAATGCCGTATAAGATATCTACGATCCGCATCATGATGCTGTCTACCCGGCCGCCGAAATAGCCGGAAATCCCGCCGTAAATGACGCCGATGGTCAGGTTGATCAGGCTGGCCACAATGCCGATAGACAGGGAAATTCGAGCGCCATACAGTACCCGAGTGAACATATCGCGCCCCAGATTGTCGGTGCCGAACCAATATTGGCTGGACGACGGCTGATTGGCCATCTCCAGGTTTTGATCGGAATAAGAGTAACCGGACAATATAGGCCCGATAACGGCCAAAAGGATGATAAACATAATAAGATAGAGGCCAAGCATGGCCGCTTTATTTTCTTTCAGACGCCGCCAGGAATCCTGCCAGTAGGTTGTGCTGGGTCGGGAGAGACGATAGGAGGCGTCAGTAATACAGTCGATCGGTTTAAACAAATCGCGAGTTGGAACAGCCATACTATTCCTCCTTTCCTGTGTCTAGTTTAATCCGCGGATCCAGCCATATATAGGCCATGTCCACCAGAAAGTTTAAGAAGACCAACAATGCGCTGTAGAACACAGTTACTCCCAGGATGACTGTGTAATCCCGGTTGTAGATGCTGGTGACGAAATGACGGCCCAGACCGGGAATGGCGAAGATGGTTTCGATGACAAAACTGCCGGTAAACACGGCGGCAATCAGAGGTCCCAGATAGGTCACCACCGGAATCAGGGCGTTTTTCAAAGCATGCCGGTATACAATCAGCCATTTGGATAAGCCTTTGGCTCGGGCGGTACGGATATAATCCTGACCCAAAACCTCCAGCATGCTGGAGCGAGTCAGGCGGGCGATGAAGGCAGTCGGCAGGCCGGCCAGAGCAAATGCCGGCAGGACCATGTACTCCAGTCCTCCCCACATGGCTGCAGGCAATAATTCCAGTTTTAGGGCAAAAATATAGATGAACAGAGTGGACAGGATGAAGTTAGGCACGGAGATCCCGATGGTACCCAGAAACATGGCCAGATAATCCGGCCATTGATTGTGCTTTAGGGCGGATATGATACCTGCCGGAATACCAAGCAGCACGGCCAGTCCTACCGCCAAAACACCTAGCTCCGCCGAAACAGGGAATCCTTCAGCAATGATTTCATTGACAGTACGGGATTCATATTTGAAAGATGGGCCCAAATCGCCTTGGAGCATGTTTGTTATGTAGTCAATATACTGTTTTCCCAAGGGATCATTCAGGTGGTAGCGTTCCTCAATATTTTTTAAAACCGCCGGCGGCAGGTTGCGCTCCGCAGTGAACGGACCACCCGGTATAGAGTGCATCAGCAAAAAGGTCGCTGTGATAATAACGAACAGAACGACTAACGTGGACATAAAACGCCGTACAATGAAAGCCAGCAACGATATCCCTCCTTAGTAGACTTGCGGACTGGAAGACCCGATACCGGACAATGCCTTGGATACACAAAAATTGTAAACACAATAAACCAGTGTATTCGCGATAAGGTCATTTTTACCCTGCCATAAGAAGAGAAAATCTGTTGTATACATACAACAGATTTTGACACTTGCTATTTTCTGAACCTTGACAAAACCCATCTGCAGCCTTGAATCTGGCCTTTTTCAGCGGTCCTCTATCCAACTAGTGCGGCGTTGACTACTAGGTTACGGCCGCCTTGTTTGGCCTGATACAGGGCTTTATCCGCCGAGGCGATGATTTGCTCAGGACTTGGCGCCGCGGTCATGACCAGAGGATCATAGGTTGCCACACCTTGGCTGGCGGTAATCCGGCCGGTATTGCCGCCGGAATTATCGGGAAATTGGCTGGCGGCTACGATTTGACGCAGCTTTTCGGCGATGGCCAATGCCTCGGCATTACTGCATTCTGGCAGGATGACGCTGAATTCTTCGCCGCCGTAACGGGCGGGAAAATCAATGCCCCGGACGTTTTGCCGCAGGATATCGCCAATCTGAGTCAACAGTTTATCTCCGACAGGATGCCCATAGGTGTCATTGTAATTTTTAAATTTATCCAGATCAAACATGATCAGACTCAGGGGCCGCCGTAAGGAAGCGGCGCGCCGCAGCTCGGTTTCCAGAAAAAGATCGAAATTTCTCCGGTTGGCCAGACCGGTAAGACCGTCAGATAAGGCCATGGATTTTACCTGGTTGTATAAATGGGCTTTCTCCAGTCCCAAAGCGATTTGCTGCGCCAGCAGTTCAGCAAAAGACATGCGGTAGGGAAGACTGGCGGAGGAGGGCAGGCTGCGGCCTAGAATCAGCATGCCCAATATGCGGTGATCCACTGACAAAGGTAGGATTAACATATTTTGCATGGGATTTTGCGTGCAGTCTGCACACATGAACGGGAGCATATCTATGGATCCCTTGACCGGTTTAACGTCTCGCAGCAAAGAGGTCAACTGCGGGTATTGGTCCAGGTTAAACTCGGGAAACGGGCAGGGATAGCCAATAGAGGCTTTGAGGGTCATACTGTTATTGCTCGCGTTGTAAAGAAATCCCAACCCGATGTCTGCGTGCAGTGCATTTTTAAGGTGATTCAGGCTTTGGGTCAGGATGGTATCCGGGTCAATGGTGGCTACGGAGATTTGGGTAATCTGCTGCAGATACTGTTCTTCTTCCAGTCTTACCTGAGTCTCACGATACAGCTTTGCCGCGGTGATGGCTGCTCCGGCGTAGTGACCCAGCGCCTTCAGCAAACGGGCGTCATGTTCGCTGAAGCCTGCCTTCTCATGGGAGTAGGCTTCAATGACCCCGATAATTTGCTGGTCATTGATCAAGGGAGCGCAGATGATCGAACGAATCTCCGAAAAAACTAATTGCGGGCGAAAGATCTTCGGGTCCAGGGAAACATCATCAATATAAAGGGCGGTCTTGTCGGCCAGAACTTGCTCGGCCAGGCTGTTTTCCATGGGTATGAATTCCGGCGGGGAACTGATGCCGTAAGTGGCCGCCACTTCCAAAGTGGACCGGTCCTGGTGCAGCAGGGCGATAGAACTTTGCCGGGCATGCATCATATCCGCCACAATATCGACAATAGCATCGTAGGTATCCTGTAAATCCAGCTGGGAAGTGATAATCATCCCGATCTTAGCCAGGGTATCCTCGATCATGTTGCGCTGTTTTTCCGATTGCTCGTATAGCTTGGCGTTATTGTCGGCCAGCGCTTCCATTTCTTCTTTAATTTGACTGACATCCTCATAGGGTTTTTTAATGGTAATGTCATACATGGCCCGCAGCAAATAATAGTGCGCGGCTACTTGGCATACATGGCCGATGAAGGTGACAAGATCCGGCGACTGGCTGCTCAGAAAGAAGCAATAGTCGGTTAGAACAGCGAAAGATACTGCCCGGGAAAATAAGTGAGTCACGCGAAAATGGGGCTGCTTTTGCTGTAGTAACAGAAGAAGCAAAAGCTGAACGGCAATGCTGAGATACGGTGTACAAACGATCAGGATTTGATACAGGTTGAGAATCTGGGGCCAGATCATGGCGCTGATATAGATGTTGACGGCAATGGCCACAACTAACAAAATAGTGGCGTATAATAGCATGTTGCCTGAGATGGAGTGATTTTGGCCGTTGGTCAGGATGAGCGCGTATAAAAGGCCTAACGTCCAGATCAATCGGGCCGCCGACCAGAGCAGATTGCCGCTGATTTGACCTTCCGCGACAGGGCCGGCCAGGTTCAGGCATGACAGTAAGTGAGCGGCATCCAGTATGCTCACGCATAATATAACCAAACTAATGGTTGTGGTTTGCAGATTATTGCGCCGGTTGGTTCCGTACCAGGTGATGAAAAAAGTGATAAATCCCAATATTACGCCGGAAAATTCCAGCAATCGATGGGCGGCGTGGGCAAACGGGTCAGGAATCGCTAGATGGGGAAGTGTCTGTAATACCGTTAAACCGATTACGGCTAGCAGTAACGGTAGAAGATATTTACTGCCGGATATTGGTCGGGTTGGAAAGAAAAACAAAGATCGGTCACCTCCGATGCTCAATCCCGTAGCAGGGACGATTTAGAATATTTTCGGATAAAAAATTCGGATAAAGCAGATCGATTTCTTAGCGGCATGACGTCTGGCTCAATTACATTATTGTATTTTGATAGATTCGAATTTTATTTTTTTATGTTATATACTATGCGGCGGCAGTGTAGGCAGTTAATCTTTGTAACGTTAAGTTAGGGGTGGGCCAAGTGATGGCAGAGAGAAAAAATATAATATTGAAATGGATAAAGCATAAGTAAAATTGCGCATACTAACCAAAATCAGACGAGGTGATCAAAATCGTGGCTAATCCAGTTGTAAGATGTACTGTGGACGAATGTGCCCACTATAAGGCCGGCGACCAGTGCATGGCAGCCCAAATCAGCGTATATAACCAAGGGGAGACCGGGCACTCCCGGGATAGACAGGATACTCAGTGCAAGTCGTTTCATTCCCGAAAAACAGTCGGTGATTTGGTGGGCTCTTTGCACAATGCGAATGTAATGGGAACCGTCACGGCTGCTTTTATGGACGGGACCCAGATCACACCCAATGTGGAATGTTTCGTGAATAACTGCCATCACTGGGAAACCAATAACCGCTGCAGGGCTGAAAGCATCCAGGTTTCCGGGCCTAATGCCGGGAAAACCGATGATACAGATTGTGAGACATTTTCCCCGAAATAATAAAAAAACGGCCAAAAGCAAAGGTCAGGGTTTTACTCCTAGCCTTTGCTTTTTTATCTGGTTTCTCACTGGTATCAGAGCTGTTTCATTTAAGCGTCTGAATTCATATATTGAAACGGCAACATGCTTGCCTCCTATACGGGAGGGCCGCCTCAATGCTTATGATGGCAGCCACAGCCGCAATCATGAGGGTGTTGTTCGGCGAGAGCGGCGTCCAGCTGGGTTTTTACCTGGCCCTTTATATGGTCAATGTACTGGCGGCGCAAACTGGCCTGTTCGTCCTTTTCCGCAGGCGACAGTCCTTCTCCCCGCTGTTTCCGGGCGAGCTGGTTAATACGATCGATGATTTCCGGGGTTATCATAAAACCACCTCACAAAAAGTATTGATCCGGCACGGTAAAACGATTCCTGCCGTGCACAACCACGCATTTACGCATTGAATTGTAGAAATCGTACCAAATTATCGGGCAAGATGCAAGGGACTAAAGGACGGTAAAACAATAAAATATCCAAAACAAGGAGGCGAGAATCGTGCATGGGTGCCCATGAATATCTATTGCACTATATTAATCAATAAGTGACAGCAGGATTTTTACAAAAAACTGCGAAGAAGTTATTTTAATAATTTTCTACTACAATTTGTGCACAGACGTCCCACATTTGTATTCGGTGATTCTTTACAATGTGCGGTCGTTTTTTTGTAGCTCAGACACACGGCAATATATGAAGGGAAGGATTCAGAGTAATGGAAAGAAGAATGATCCAGGTTGAAGAAAAAGTTCCTGTTTTACAAGGCATTCCCCTGAGTTTGCAGCATTTATTTGCTATGTTTGGCGCGACAGTGCTGGTGCCGTTTTTGTTCAAGGTAAATCCGGCTACGTCGCTGCTCTTCAATGGTATCGGCACTCTTATCTATCTTATTGTATCCAAAGGCAGAATACCGGCCTATCTGGGTTCCAGCTTCGCTTTTATTTCACCGGTTTTCGCAATTCTGGCCATTCCGGAGCTGGGTGGCTATGCGGCGGCTCAAGGCGGTTTTATCGCTTTCGGTCTGTTTTTCATACTGGTATCCCAGATCGTGCGTATGGTGGGCACTGATTGGATCGACGTCATCTTTCCGCCGGCAGCTATGGGCGCGATCGTGGCGATCATCGGCCTGGAA
>NZ_AFGF01000005.1 GCF_000219125.1 Acetonema longum DSM 6540 | reverse complement strand
AAAGCCTGATGCTCCGTTTTTGCTTATAACACTTAATTACTCATTATGCTTGCACTAAAACAGCGACCCAGCCGCCATATTCGCCAGCTCAGCCAACGGCGCCGGATAAATGCCGCAGCCTATCGTCAGCACCATAGCCAGAAAGGCAGCCAAAGCGAGGGAGTTGCTGTAAACCAACGGCGTATTCACAGTCGGCTTTTGCAGGAACATGGTCTTGACTACCATCAGATAATAGTAAACAGAGATCATGGACATGATGAAGCCGAGGAACGCCAGCCAGATATAGCCCTGGTCCACTACTGCGGTGAACAGATAGAGCTTGCCGGTAAATCCGGCCAGAGGCGGAATGCCGGCCATGGACAGTAGGGATATGGTCATGACAGCGGTCAGCATGGGGGACCGCTGGGCCAGACCGGCGTAAGAAGCGATGTCGTCCGAGCCGGTTTCGAGATGCACAGCCGTGACCACGGCAAAGGCGCCGGCATTGGCAAACACATAGAGCATGCCATAGAACAGGATGCCTTTGACACCGGCGGCGCTGGCGGCAACTAAGCCGGTCAGCAGGTAGCCGGCCTGAGCCATGGAGGAATAAGCCAGCATCCGTTTGATATTGGTCTGAGGAATGGCGGCCAGATTGCCGGCCAGGATGCTGACTGCCGCCAGAATGGCCACCGGCAGCAGCCAGTTGACAGTCTGCAGCGGAAAGGCTTCAGTCATGACCCGGACCAGCACGGCAAAACCGGCGGCCTTGGAGCCCATAGCCAACAGAGCTGTGACCGGCACCGGCGCGCCTTCGTAAATGTCCGGCGACCACATGTGGAAAGGCACTGCCGAGATCTTAAAGGCAAAGCCCACTATGATCAGGGCCGCGCCGGCCAGAGCCGCCGGGCTGGATGTCATCTTCTGAACAATCTCGCTCAGCAGGATGGAACCGGTAGTACCGTACACCAGGCTGACGCCGTATAACAGCACCGCGCTGGAGGAAGCGGCGATGATCAAATACTTCATGCCGGCCTCACTGGATTTACCGTTGCCGATGATATAAGCCACCAGGATGAAGAAGGTTATAGTCATGAGCTCCATGGCAATGTAGAGAGTCAAAAAGTCATTCGCCGAAGCCATGAGCATCATGCCCAGAGCCACAACAACCGTCATGGCGTAAAATTCACCCCGCCCGCGGGGCAGCCTTTCCACATACTCGAAGGAAAAAAGGAGAGTCAGCACGGTGGCCGCCAAAAACAGCTGTTTAAAGAACACCGCATAGTCGTCGACCACAAACATGCCCTGGTAAAAAGTCGTTTCCAGACCGTACCGGGCAAAGCTGCAGCCGAAAACCACCAGCAGGCCGGCCACGGTCAGATAGCCCAGCCCCTTGCGGGAGGCCTTGTCCGGCAGGAACAAATCCAGCAGGATGATCAGTACAGCCAGGCAAACCATAGAGATCTCAGTTGTCAAAGCCGAAAGATTCATAGTAAAATTCATGGCTTAATTCCCTCCCAACAGCATGGTCAGCAGACCAGGCCCGGCTGAAAGCTTGGCCAGGAGCGGCAGAATCGGGTCCATGCCGCTTGCGATCATGCGCATTAACAGGTTGGGGAAGACGCCGAATACGATGAGAGCCGTTCCCAGCACTACCAGCGGCATCAGAGCCACCCCCCCGGCATCCGGGTAATGGTCAAATTCGGCCTTACGGGGGCCAAACAGTACATTGGCCAGAGCCCGCAGCACATATAGGGCGGTCAGGATGATACCGGCGATGGCCAGGAGAGCCAGGACCGGATATACGCTGAAGGAACCGAGGAAGATCGTAAACTCAGGCACGAAGCTGATCAGACCGGGCAGGCCCAGAGAGGCCATGCCGGCCAGCATAAAGCCCACAGCCACCCGGGGCATCTGGTGAGCCAGGCCGCCCAGATCGGGAATGGCCCGGATATGGGTTCTTTCATAGACATAGCCGATCATGGAGAAGAACAAAGCGGCCATGACGCCATGGGCGAACATGTTGGCGACAGCACCGCTGATGCCAATGGGATTCAGGGCGGCGAAGCCCAGCAGAACATAGCCCATGTGAGACACCGACGAGTAGCCGACCACATATTTCAGATCTTTTTGCACAATGGCGATAAAGGCGGCATAAGCCACGTTAGCCACACCCAAAAAGGCAATCAGCGGCGCCCAGAACTTGGCCCCCAGGGGCAGAACCAACAGTCCCAGCCGGATCAGGCCGTAGCCGCCGATCTTTTTCAGAACCCCGGCGTGAATCATGGACACTGCCGTAGGCGCTCCGGCGTAACCGTCCGGCGACCAGCTGTGGAGCGGCCACATGGACAGCAGGGAGCCAAAACCCAGTAACAGCAGGAAGAAGGCGAATATCTGGAAGTCCGCCGACAGTCGGCCCAGTTCGTGAGCCTTGGCCAAAAGGGCCATGTCAAAGGTCCGCTCCCCGGCAGGATACGCCATCAGATACAGAGCCACAACCCCTACCAGCATGAAAGCCGATCCCAGCAGAAGGTAAATGGTCAGCTTGATGCCGGCGTATTCCTTGGTCACCCGCTTGGAAGAACCCCAGATGATGACCATGATGTAAATCGGAATGACCACGACTTCATAGAACAACAGGAAGATAAACAGGTCACGGGTAATGAAGGTGCCCATAACTCCGGTGATCAGGAGCAGCAGCAGCAGGAAAAATTCCTTGGGCCGCTCCTGGAGCCCGTAAGAGGCAAACACCGAGGAGAACCCGATCAGAGCGGTAAGAAGCACCATGGGCAAAGAGATGCCGTCTACCCCCAGGGAGTAATTAACGCCCAGGTCCCGGATCCAGGGAATGAATTCCGTGAACTGCATGCCGCCGGCTGTAAAATCATAGGCAATAAAGGCATACAGAGCCAAGGCCAGCATCACGCCGGTAGCCAGACCGGCAACGGTCTTAATGGCTTTTTCCGCCTCTTTGGGCAGAAAGCAGATTACCAGAGCGCCCAGAACAGGCGCCAGCAAAATCGTTGATAACACAGGCATCATCTATAGTGCACCTCCCAGCCAAGCAAACGCCGTCTGGGCGGTCTGCCCGGAGAATACCATCAGCAGGACCAGGCCTACGGCTGCGGCAAAGTACACCAGAGCATAATGCTGTACCTGTCCGGTTTGGGCCCGGCGCAGGATATTCCCGGTCACGCCGGCTGCCGCCGCCAGGTTGTTGACGACGCCGTCGACGATATACAGGTCGACCCAGTACAGGATCTTGCCGATTCCGGTCACTACCGTTTGGTTAAACCATTGGTAGATCTCGTCTATATAGTATTTGTGAAAACTCAGGGTGTACAGAGGGCGAAGCTGTGAGGCCAGCTTGTCGGAAGAAATCGCGCCTGAGCCGTAAACCATCCAGGCGAAACCGATAGCCAGAACCGCCAAAACGGTGGAAACACCGGCTACCATCGGATCAATACCGGCATGATGCGCCGGACCGAACCGGACCCAGTCGCCAAAACCCCAGAGGTAAGGCACAATGCCCCCCACCACGGCCAGGAAAGCCAACACCACCAGCGGCAGCAGGATGAACCCCCCCGGTTCATGGGGATGATTCTCCGGTTTTTCCGGTCCGAAGAAAGCCGCAAAGTACAGCCGGGACATATAGAAGGCGGTCATAAAAGCCGTCAGTGAAGCGATGATGTACAGCGGCATACTCACATGGGACACTGCCAGCAGGATTTCATCCTTGGAGAAGAAGCCGGCGAAGGGCGGAATACCGGCGATGGCCAGGACGCCGATGCCCATGGTGATGCAGGTAACCGGCATCTTGTGCCGCAGGCCCCCCATTTTGAAGATATCCGCCTGGTCGTGCAAGGCGTGCATGACCGCGCCAGCCCCCAGGAACAGCAGGGCTTTAAAGAAAGCGTGAGTCATGAGATGGAACATCGAGGCAGTCAGACTGCCGACTCCCAGGGCCAGCATCATATAACCAAGCTGGCTGACAGTAGAGTAAGCCAGAATCCGTTTAATCTCTCTCTGGGTCAGGGCAATGCTGGCGGCAAACAGGGCCGTAAAGCCGCCCCCCCAGGCCACTACTGTCATAGCGCCAGGCAAGGCGCTGAACAGCATAAAGGCGCGGGCCACCAGATACACCCCGGCCACCACCATGGTAGCGGCATGAATCAGGGCCGATACCGGCGTGGGGCCTTCCATGGCGTCCGGCAGCCAGACATGCAGCGGGAACTGGCCGGATTTGCCGATGGGTCCGACAAACACCAGGACAGCAGCCAGGGTCAAAAGTCCACCCCCGTGCTGACTGATATAGGCCGGAATCTTGTCTGACAGCTGGGCAAAATCCAGCGTGCCGAAAGTGATCTGCAGCAGCAGGATGCCCAGAAGAAGCCCGAAGTCGCCGATGCGGGTGGTCATGAAGGCCTTTTTGGCCGCTTCCCGGGCCGAGACTTTATAGAAATAGAAGCCGATCAGGAGATAAGAACAAAGCCCCACCAGCTCCCAGAAGACAAACAGCTGCAGGAAATTGACCGCAATGATCATTCCCAGCATGGAAGCGGCAAACAGGGAAATGTAGGCGAAAAAGCGGGTGAAACCGGGGTCATCCCCCATGTATTCCACCGAATAAATCGCCACCAGAGTAGCCACCAGAGTCACCACGAACAACATCATGGCCGAAACCGGGTCAATCAGAACTCCCATATCGATATGCAAGCCCGGCAGGGAAAACCACTCGGCGCGGGTGATAAACGGCTGTTCCACGGTAATATTGCCGTTCACCACCGCACCGACCACTCCCAGGGCCAGCAGAAAACTGACAAACAGCAGGCTGACAGCCGTTAATGCCGCCATCCGGGGCAACCGGTAAAACAGGCTGACAATCAGCACAAAACCGATAGCCGGCAGCAAGGGAATCAGCCAGGCGTGATGAAGCGCATAATCAAGCATCGTATGCTACACCCCTTTCTCTCAAGGTACAAGGAACCGCCGGAATGATATGTATTACCATTTCATCCAGTCCAGTTCATCCACATTGGTGGTGGCCCGGTCGCGATAAATGGCGAATATCAGGGCCAGACCGACAGCGACCTCGGCTGCCGCCACCGCGATGTTGAAAATGGCGAAAATCTGGCCGGTGAAGCCGCCGGGGGTAATGAAACGGGAAAAAGCCACAAAATTCAGGTTCACCGCATTCAGCATGAGTTCGATGCACATCAGGACAGCCACCGCGTTGCGTTTGGTAAAGAGGCCATACAGCCCCAGGCTGAAGAGACATGCGCTGACCACCAGATAATGCTCCAGTCCGATCATCGTTCCACCGCTCCTTTCGCCAGAATGATAGCGCCGATCATGGCTACCAGCAGGAGAACCGCCGCCGCTTCAAATGGCACGGCGTAATCCCGGAACAAAGCCGTGGCAATGGCCGGTATGGTCTCCTCCGGTGCTGCGGCGGTTGATATTTGCCAGGGAGTGGCCAAGACCACCCAAACGATAACCGCAGTCAGCAGGCCGGTCACAACAGCGGCAATTGCCGCCAGCCGGTTATGGGGGTTAGATTGTTTCATTTCACCCCGCTGGGTCAGCATGACTCCGATAACCACAATGACCGCCACGGCGCCGCTATAAACCAGGACTTGTACTGCCGCCAGAAAATCAGCCTGGAGCAGCACATACAGCCCGGCTACGCCAATAAAGGTCAGAGCTAAGAGCAGGGCACTGTGGACCAGGTTAGGCATGAAAACCACGCCGGCCGCCGCCAGGAGCGCTATCCCGGCCAAAACATAGAAAGCTGCCGTATAGATCACTTCTCCTGGCATAGGACACCCTCCTTTGCTGCCGGGCAGTTCTGCTTCAGGCAGTCATATTCCAGATCATGGCTATGATACGAGGTTATTTCATAATCCCTGTCCCAGGCAATGGCGTGAGTGGGACAAGCTTCCATACACAGATTGCAGTATAGACAATAGCCGGACAGATAACGGTACTCTGTCAGCTGTTTCTTTTTGGTCTCCTGATTCATTTCAGCGGCCAGGACAATGGCCGCATTGGGACACGACATGGCGCACAGGCCGCAGGCAATGCATTTGCCGGTATCCAGAAGCAACTGACCGCCCCGATAGCGCGGGCTCATGGTCAGCTTCTGTTCCGGATACTGCACGGTGTCTTTTTTACTGAAAAAAACCTTCAGCGTAAGGGCCATGCCTTTAAGCAAGCCTTTTCCGTACACGTCTCCCACCTCCTATATCAAACCTATATCATTTTGAATGCGTAAATGCCGATACCGGTGATGACGATGTTGGCCAAGGCCACCGGCAGCAACAGCTTCCAGCCGAAGGACATCAGCTGATCCACCCGGATGCGCGGGAAGGTCCAGCGGAACCACATAAACAGATAAACCATCACCGTGGTTTTAATGGCGAACCAAAGCCAGCCCGGCAGCACCGGCCCATTCCAACCGCCTAAAAATAAGGTGGCGGCAATGGCCGACACGGCGAACAGGTTGGCGTATTCCGCCAGAAAGAACAAGGCCCAGCGCATGCCGCTGTATTCGGTAAAAGGCCCGGCCACGATCTCAGACTCGGCTTCCGCCAGGTCAAAGGGCGCCCGGTTGGTTTCAGCCGTAGCGGCGATCACATACACTAAAAAAGCCGCCGGCTGCAGGCAGATAAACCAAAGGCCTTTCTGGGCCGCCACAATATCGCTCATCCTGAGAGAGCCCGTCAGCATAATCACCCCTACCAACGAAAATACCAGGGGGATTTCGTAGCTGATGGTCTGAGCCACAACGCGCATACCGCCCAGCAGAGAGTATTTGTTGTTGGAACCCCAGCCGGCCATGAGAAAGGCCAGGGAAGTCTGGGCCGATATGGCCACAAAATAAAAGATGCCGATATTCAGGTCGGAATAAACCGCCTGATTATCAAAAGGAATCACGGCATAGGCCGCTATCGACGGTACCAAAAGAAGGACCGGCGCCAGCGCCCATACCCATTTATCCACCTTAGCCGGAACAATGTCTTCTTTGGCCAAAAGTTTGAGCATGTCAGCCGTCGTCTGCAGCAAACCCAGGGGACCTACCCGGTTGGGGCCGATCCGCAGCTGCATAAAGGCGCAGACCTTACGTTCCATATATACCAGGACGATCGCCAATGAACTGATCAGGCCCAAAATGGCTCCAATATTCACCAGCAGCATAACCAGGTCCACCCAGCCTGCGTCAGGCAGAAACTGTCCCAGGATGTGTCGCAGCCAGTTAGCCAGGAAATGCAATTGACTGTCTCCGCTCATGCTTACCTCTCCTTCCCTGCTGTCAGCAGTCCACTTCCCCCAAAATCGGGTCTACTGTGGCCAATACCGCTACCACATCGGACAGTTTGCCGCTCCGGCACATGTCGTCCACTCCGCTCAGATTGATAAAGGAGGGGCGGCGGACATGGATCCGGTAGGGTTTGGTACTGCCGTCACTGACGATATAGAAGCCCAGCTCGCCGCGGGGACTCTCGATGCGGTGATAAACCTCGCCGGCAGGGGGTTTGATAATTTTAGGAACTTTGGCCATAACCGGCCCCTCGGACATTTTCTCCAAAGCCTGGCGGATAATCCGGATGCTTTGGTCCATTTCGTCCAGACGCAGTATATATCGGTCCCAGTTATCTCCGTTTTGGGTCACAGGCACATCAAAGTCGAACCGGTCATAGATGCTGTAGGGATCCTCTTTGCGAAGGTCAAACCCCACACCGGAAGCCCGCAGCACCGGGCCGGAAATGCCCAGGGCCAGAGCCCGTTCGCCGGAGATGACGCCGGTGCCCATCAGGCGGTGACGAAAAATCTCGTTGTCGCTTACCAGATTCTTAAACAGGCCGATCAGCCCGGGATAATCATTCACAAACTGCCAGGCAGCCTTGATAAAATCCTCGGTTATGTCGGCCATCACGCCGCCGATCCGGATATAGTGATAGGTCATGCGGGCGCCGCAGGCCATGTTAAACAGGTCCAGGATTCTTTCCCGGATCCGGAAAGCATAGATGAAAGCAGTGATCGCCCCCAGGTCGTTGGCCACGGATCCCTGACAGATGCAGTGGCTGGCAATCCGGTTCAGTTCGGCCATGATCACCCGCAGATACTCGGCCCGCTCCGGGATTTCCACCTGGAGCAGTTTTTCCACGGCCAGACAATAGGCCAGGTTGTTGCTCATGGAGGACACATAGTCCAGCCGGTCGGTATAGGGATTCACCTGAGCATAGGTCCGGGACTCCATCAGTTTTTCGATGCCCCGGTGCAAGAAGCCGATATCCGGCCTGGCATGCTGCACGATTTCGCCGTCCAAATCCAGTACTACCCGCAGGACCCCATGGGTGCTGGGATGCTGGGGGCCCATATTCAGACTGTAAACTTCAGTCTTCAGCATACTCTCACCTTACTTCCCCGCTCTTCGCCCCGGGACACATTTTCCTGACGGGACGGCAGTTTGTAATTTTTTTGCAGAGGATGCCCCTCAAAATCTTCCGGCAGCAGGATCCGCGTCAGGTTGGGATGCCCGGTGAAAGTTACGCCCATCAGGTCGTAAACCTCCCGTTCCTGCCAATCCGCTCCCGGCCACAGGGACACAATCGAGGCCACGGACGGAAGAACCTCGCCGCTTTTCTCCAGCCTCACTTTTACGGTCAGGTTATGGTATAAAGTCCGGGAGTTCACGTGATAGACAACCTCGACGTAGGCGGGATAGTCGACGGCGGTCAGATTGCTCAGCCAGTCCATGCCGTAGGACCCGTCGGTTTTTACAAATCCCAGGAGATCCGTAAGCTTATCCGCAGCGATATATACCATAGGCTGGTTTTCCACCAGCAGGATGCTGTCGCCATATTGTTCCTTCAGTCTGGTGAGCAGACCGGCAGCAAGGCCGTTTACTTTAGCCATGGTTGGCCACCTCGCTTTCCAGAGCGACCTTGGGGTCTTTGATCTTGGCCTTGAGGTTGACCATAGCGGCGATCAAAGCCTCCGGCCGGGACGGGCAGCCGGGAATATACACATCCACCGGGAGGACTTTGTCAATACCCGGCACAACGGAGTAAGAATCTACAAATGGGCCGCCTGAGATAGCGCAGCTGCCCATGGCAATAACATATTTAGGCTCCGGCATTTGTTCGTACAACCGAACTAGCACCGGCGCCATTTTCCAGGTCAGAGTGCCGGTGCATAAGAGTAAGTCGGCCTGCCGGGGCGAGGGCCGGAATACTTCGTAACCAAACCGGGCTAAGTCAAATCGGGAGGCCGCCGCACACATCATCTCAATGGAGCAGCAGGCCAGACCCGAGGTCAGCGGCCAGAGCGAGTTGCCTCTGGCCCAGGCCAGCACCGAATCCACCGTGGTTAAAAGAATATTGTGACGCAAGGCTTCCGGCACCTGGTGAATCAGCGGCTCTTTCACAATGACTTTCTTTTCTTTGTTTTCTTCTACTACTTCCACGCCAATGCTCCTTTCTTCCAGGCATATACCAGGGCAACCAGCAAGATCCCGATAAACACGAACATCTCAACAAACGCCGCCGGGCCCAGTTGCTGGAACTTTACCGCCCAGGGGTAAATGAAAACGGTTTCTACATCAAATACCACGAATGCCAGAGCATATAAAAAATAGCTGGTTTTAAACTGGACCCAGGTCTTGCCGATGGTGTCCATGCCACATTCGTAGGGGCTTAATTTCTCGTTGGTCAGCCGTTTGGTCTGTACCAGAGAGGACGCAATCAGCGCCATAAACGGGAACAAAAAAGCCACAATCATAATTAAACCGATTCCACCAAAATCTTTTAACATGTTCTTTCCTCTCCCTCCTTTGCAATGGCTTTTGAGCAAGCATTCTGTGTCGTAAAGCATTCCCGCCGCCACAACGCACATAGGCATAATGTTCAGAAATTCGTGCGTTTGATAGCATGCGGAAAGACTTCCCCAACAATAAAAAATTCGGCACAAACTCGAAATCCCCTTCCAATTTCCAGTTTGCGCCGAAAATAATGATTTTCTGTCGCTATATAATTTTAAATAATTCTCGTGTATTGTTGGCCGTCGCCTGATACAATGCCGCCGGTTCCATTTGCCTCAGTCTGGCGACCGTATCGGCTACCAGGCGGACACGGGCTGGTTCGTTGCGCCTGCCTCGAAAAGGCTCCGGCGTCAGATACGGGGAATCGGTTTCCACCAGTATCCGGTTCAGTGGCACAGAAGCCGCCACTTCCTGCAGCTTGGCCGCATTTTTATAGGTAACCGGACCGGCGAAAGATACATAAAACCCCAATTTGATCACTTCCCGGGCCATTTCCAGACTGCCGGAAAAGCAGTGGAATACGCCGGTTACTCCCTTGGCTTCCTTTTTGATAATATCCAGAATATCCCCATGGGCGTCCCGGTCATGGATGATGATCGGTTTGCCGGTCTGACGGGCTACGTCGATCTGACGGATGCAGACCTTTTGCTGCACTTCTTTCGGGGAATGATTATAGTAATAATCCAGGCCGATTTCGCCGATGGCCACTACCTTGGGAAGACCGGCCCACTGAGCCAGCTGCTCATAATCAGTGTCCTTAGCGTCCTTGGCGTCATGGGGATGAATCCCCACCGCCGCATAGATGGACGGATAGTGTTCGGTGTACTTTATCGCCTGGGCCGAAGTAGCCATATCGGTGCCGGCGTTGAGAATGCCGGTCAGTCCTTCGCTCCAGGCCCGGGCAATGACCTCGTCCCGGTCGCTGTCGAAGCGGTTATCGTCTAAATGAGCGTGTGAGTCAAATAACATTTCTTCCCTATCCCTTTTCTATTTCTTATCTGCAGGTGTACGGGCGGGTTTGATGTGTAGGGGCGGAGGTGTACGGGCGGGTTTGAAACCCGCCCCTACCGGACCTTGCTGCCGGCCGGCATAGGGGCCTCCACCAGCGCCAGTTTATCGTCACAGGATGCGGCCAGCACCATGCCCCGGGACTCAATGCCCCGGATTTTGGCGGGTTTTAGGTTGACGATCATGACCACGTTGCGGCCCACCAGCTGCTCCGGCTCATAACGCTTGGCAATGCCGGAGACAATGATCCTCTGCTCCGTTCCCAGGTCCACGGTCAGCTGCAGCAGCTTATCCGCGCCTTTGACCTTCTCGGCGGCCAGGACTTTAGCTACCCGCAGGTCCATTTTAGCAAACTCATCGATGGTCACCTCAGACGTCGCCGGCTCCGCCGGTTTAGCCGCCGTCTCTGCTTTAGGCTGTACCGGTGCCGGAACTGCCGGCGAAGCAGCCGCTTCGCCTTCAGACTTTTCCTCAATCCGGGGGAATATGGGTTCAGGCTTAGCCACCACAGTACCGGCTTTGATCCTGCCCCAGTTTTTTGCGTCGGTCAGGCGAACAGACGCAAAATCATCCGCCAGGCCCAGCTGCCGCCAGATTTTCGGGCCGGTGGACGGCATAAACGGTGAGATCAGAATAGCCACCATCCGCAGGATCTCGGCCAAATTATACAGTACGGTATGCAGACGCTCCTTTTTGGCCGGGTCTTTGGCCAGGGCCCAGGGAGACGTTTCATCGATATATTTATTGCTGCGTCCGATCAAAGCCCAGACGACTTTTAGCGCCGTCGTAATATCGAGTTTTTCCATAGCGGTTTCATACGAAGCTACTGTATGCCGCGCCTGGGCCACCAGTTCCTCGTCAATCGGCTCAGCCGCGCCGGCGGCGGGAATGACGCCGCCGTTAAACCGGCCGATCATGTTCAGGGTGCGGTGCAGCAGGTTGCCGATATCATTAGCCAGGTCGGAATTAACGCGGTGAATGAGAGCATCACGAGAGAAATTGCCGTCTAAGCCCAGGGTAATTTCCCGCAGCAGGAAATAGCGCAGAGCATCGGCGCCGAACTCGTCAATCAAGGCGATGGGATCCACCACATTGCCTTTGGATTTGGACATCTTGTCCCCTTCCATCACCAGCCAGCCATGGCCGTATACCTGCTTCGGCAGTTCCACCCCTAGAGCCATCAGGATAATCGGCCAGATAATCGAGTGGAAGCGGACGATTTCCTTGCCCACCAAATGCACATCAGCCGGCCAGAATTTGGCAAACTTATCCCGGTCATGCAAATATCCGGCAGCGGTAATGTAATTCACCAGAGCGTCAAACCAGACATAGACCACATGCTTGGTGTCAAAGGGCACAGGAATGCCCCAGTCAAAGGTGGTGCGGGATACGCACAGGTCTTCCAGGCCGTTTTTGATGAAGTTGATCATCTCATTGCGCCGGGACACAGGCTGGATGAAGCCGGGGTTTTCTTCAATGTATTTGAGAAGGCGGTCCTGGTATTTGGACAGACGGAAGAAATAACTTTCCTCTTTCAACAGTTCCACCGGACGGCCGCAGTCGGGACATTTGCCATCGTTCAGCTGCCGTTCCAGCCAGAAGGTTTCACAGGGTGTACAGTACAAGCCTTCGTACTCGGCTTTATAGATGTCGCCCTGATCGTAGATTTTCTGGAAGATGGTCTGAACCACTTCCTTATGGCGTTGTTCGGTGGTGCGGATGAAGTCGTCATTGGAGATATTGAGTTTCTCCCACAAATTTTTGAACGACGCGACAATCTTGTCCACATAGACGATGGGCGTCACACCGGTTTCGGCTGCCTTACGCTGGATTTTCTGCCCGTGCTCGTCCGAGCCGGTGAGAAAAAACACATCATAGCCGGCCAACCGTTTATAGCGGGCGATGGAATCCGCTATGGTCGTGCAATAGGCGTGGCCGATATGCAGCCGGTCGCTGGGGTAATAAATCGGCGTGGTAATATAAAAAGTTTTCTGATCCATGACGGGACCTCCTCTAAGATAGCTCTGAACGATGAATAAAGCTTTGCTCCGATTATAATGAGTCTGGCTTAATTTGTCAAATTTTCAGCCGCTTGTTTTGGCAAATGCCTTTTAGGTAATTTCTGCTTTTTTACATATTATACCCCAAAGTGGTAAAAAATTGATTGACAACTTCTGTAATAATTGGTATCATCAAGGTAGACAAGTTTTGTCGAATAATGTAGGAGTGGGGAAAACAAAATTTATGAAATCAACTGGCATCGTCCGTAAAGTAGACGAATTGGGAAGGGTCGTAATTCCCATTGAATTGCGCCGCACACTGGACATCGAAGAAAAGGATTCCTTGGAAATTTACGTAGACAGCGATAAGATCATTCTGCGTAAATATGAGCCAGCTTGCGTATTTTGCGGTAATGCTGACGATGTTCAAAACTTTAAAGGGAAAAATGTCTGCAAGGAATGCCTGACGCATATGTCCAGCAAAGCCGTTTAATAAAGGCATTGGACTCAACATATTTGTCGCGACGAATCTTGCTCAGACAAACAAATTTTTATTACAACAAACGCATGCTAAGGATTTTGTTCTAATACTGCTTGATATACAGTACGGCGTCCTACGTTGTACTCCGATGCCACCATCCGGATGGCATCTTTTTTCTTTTGTCCCTCAGCCACCAGTTGGCCCACCGCTGCCGCCAGACCGGCAGAATCCGCTGTCTGGACTGGGGATTCTGTCGCCATCGCCCCGGCGATTACCAGCGTACATTCCCCCCGCGGCTCCCGACAATCAAAATGTTCCCGCAAAAAAGACAGTTTGCCCCGGACAAATTCCTCAAATTTTTTGGTGATTTCTCTGGCTACGGCTGCCTGTCGGTCACCAAAGGCCTTCTGTATCTCACCGAGAGTTTCCCGCAGATGATGGGGCGCCTCATAAAAAATCAGGCTGAAGGGGTGATCGGCCAACTGAAGCAATAGTTCCCGCTTTTTTTTCGCTGTTTTGGGCAGAAAGCCCACAAAAGTAAACAGCCGCGGGTCAATGCCGGAACCTACCAGGGCGCACAAGGCGGCGTTAGGGCCGGGTATAGGGGTCACGGTGATACCCTGTTCGATGGCCAGAGCCGCCAGATCGGCGCCCGGATCAGAGATGGCCGGCATGCCGGCGTCACTGATCACCGCCACCGACTCGCCGGCTAGCAGCCTGTCGATCAGAATACGGCCGGCCTGGCCCTTGTTATGCTCATGATAGCTCACCAGCGGCGTATGAATGTCAAAATGGCTGAGCAGTTTTCGGCTGTGGCGGGTGTCCTCGGCGGCAATGACTGCCACTTCCCGCAGGATGCGCACCGCCCGGTAAGTCATGTCCTCCATATTGCCAATAGGCGTAGCGCAGATATATAAAATGCCCGTTTCGTTACTCATCGGTCCCGCTGTCTCCCCCTTTCGGATAGTATGCCAGGATCTCCGAACTGTATCGCCCCTTATCGTCATAAATAAATAAGGGCGGCAAAACATCCACTCCCGGCTTGGCGCCGCGGATGCCTTCCACCAGCAAAAACTTAGGCTTGCGGCCAGAGGCTGAATAAACCCACTGCAGCCGTTTGGGCTCTAAGTCAGCCTGGTTCATGGCCATTAGTATCTCGGTCACCCGTTCCGGCAGATGCACCATGGCAAACCGTCCCCGGTACCTGACCAGGTATCGGGCCGCCGCCACCACATCATTGAGAGTGGCGGTTAATTCGTGTCTGGCCATGGCCACCCCATCCCGGGGATTGGTATAACCGCTGCCCACCGGGCGGTAAGGCGGGTTGGAGACAACCAGATCACTCTCGCCGGCCGGCAATACTCCCCTCAAATCCCGCAAATCTGCCTCCAGGATGGCCACCTTGTCTTCCAGACAGTTAAGGCGAACGCTGCGTCTGGCCATATCAACCATACGGGAATTGAATTCCAGACCGGTTACCCGGCTGGCGCCCCGGGCCGCCAGCAGCATGGAAATGACGCCGGTGCCGGCGCCTAAGTCCACGACCTGGCACTGGACCGGCGCCGCGACAAAATGAGCCAGCAAAATCGCGTCCAGAGAAAAGCAAAATTCATCCGGATGCTGGATGATCTTTAAATTATGGATCAGAAGATCATCCAGCCGTTCACCGGGATTCACCAGAGATTGCATCTATTCTTTTTCCACCACTTCTTCCCAGGGAACATCAATATTGCCGCCGCTGTTCAAGACCACCACGGCAATTTTTTTCTGGGGATTCACAGC
This sequence comes from Acetonema longum DSM 6540, assembly GCF_000219125.1. Classification (NCBI taxonomy): domain Bacteria; kingdom Bacillati; phylum Bacillota; class Negativicutes; family Acetonemataceae; genus Acetonema; species Acetonema longum. The sequence continues at coordinate 39,553 of NZ_AFGF01000005.1, read as the reverse complement.
TGCTACCTTACCTTCACCCTCCACTGTGACCACTTCAGCCCCTACCGCCGGCGCGATCACTTTCTTGCAGCAGCCGCCATAGCAGTCGCTTTCATATTTCAGGCAGCACATCAGGCGACCGCAGATACCGGAAATCTTTGTTGGATTCAGAGACAAATTTTGTTCCTTGGCCATACGGATGGACACCGGCTCGAAGTCGCCGAGAAAGGTGGCGCAGCACAATCCGCGGCCGCAGCACCCTACTCCGCCCATCATTTTGGCTTCGTCCCGAACACCGATCTGCCGCAGTTCAATGCGGGTGCGGAAAATTGCCGCCAGGTCCTTAACCAGCTCACGAAAATCGATCCGGCCTTCGGCAGTAAAATAAAAAATAATCTTGTTGACATCAAAGGTATACTCTACGTCAACCAGGTTCATGGGCAGGCCGTGGGCGGCGATTTTCTGCTCGCAAACCGTGAAAGCTTCTTTTTCCTTAGCCTCGTTGTCTTTGACTTTTTCCTGGTCCGCCAAGGTAGCCTTGCGCAGCACCGGCTTCAAAGGCGATACGATCCGCTCCTCCCCCACAGCCCTGGGCCCGATCACGACAGCACCGAATTCCAGTCCCCGGGCTGTCTCCACAATCACATTGTCTCCCGCTGCCAGTTTGATTTGTCCGGGATCAAAATAATATATTTTACCTGCTTTTTTAAATCTGACACCGACTACGGTTTGCATGAGGCTCCCCCTTCTCAGGGACCGTTGAAAAAGGCCCATCTGCGTCACTTCAGCCTCCTGCGGGCGGGCATTCGACGTACCCTGAACGTACAGTCTCACGCCCGTCCTCGTCGCGCCGTATCAGAATTTGTGACTTTTCGGGAGAATGATGGTAGCGTATGATCTCTCACATGCCGAAAAATCACCTGAATTCTTCACTACTACGGAAACGCAAGCATTTCGCTGACCTAGCATCTGAACCTTTTTGAACGGTCCCAGATTCTAGGCCGCAGATGAGTTCTACAACAGCCCTAATTTTATTAAATAAGATTTTATAACAAAAATTACGCAGAAGTCTCTCGTAAATTCTGTAGTTTCAGCAGCAGCCCTTCCATCGTGAGCCGGGCGTTGGCGTTGCCGGCCAGGGCTGTCAGGGCGGCCTGGGTTTCCCTCATGGCCTGAAGTGCTGTATGGGAAGGATACCGGCAGGCTGCCAGCTCAGGCCAGATATCCTGATTGATGACCAAGGACGGATCGGCGTCTTGTCCGCCCAGCGCCATATCCCGCAAAAGGTATAAAAGATGCCGCAGGACCTGACGCCTGTCCTCCGGCTCCAGCTTATCAAACTCCTCGGCTTTATCCCACCAGACAGCTGATCCGTGTCCGGCCAGGGCCGTCAGGATGGATAAGGCCCGGACGCGAGGTTCCAGTCCGCCCGGCTCCAGAAGCTTCAAAGCTGTCCCCAGGCAGCCGCCGCCCAGGCCGGCCGCGCTTTTGGCCAAATCGGGCATTACCCCTCTGGCCAGCAGTGCCTCGGTCAAAAGAGCCCGCGGCAGCGGCTCCAGAGCCAGGGTGAGGCAGCGGGACAGAACTGTGGGCAATAAAAGGTGGGCCGAAGGGGATGTTAAAATAAAATGCAGGCCCTCCGGCGGCTCCTCCAAGATTTTCAGGAGACTGTTGGCGGCTTCGGCTGTCATGCGCTGGGCATTTTCCAGGAGGATCACCCGTCGGGACCCGTCGGCGGGAGCCAAAGAAACCTCATGTTGTAAGGCGCGGATCTGACTGATTTTTATGCTGCTGTCGTCGTCATACAATCCGGACAAAGCCGGATTGGCATCACGGCCGATTAAGCGGCAGGAGTGACACATGCCGCAAGGCCGGTCGCCTGTTTCTTCCCGGCACAGGAGAGCAGCAGCGAAAATTCGGGCCATCATCCCTTTGCCCACTCCTGACGGGCCGGTTAACAGCAAGGCGTGGGGGATTTTGCCGCTGGCCAGCATATTCTTCAATATCCGGATGACTTCAGCATGTCCGATAATATCACGCCATAGCATTGGCGGTTCTTCCGGCGTTTTCACATGTATAAGTCGACCAGCAGGCCACGGATAGTATCCAGCTTGGCCGCAATGCCAATCTGCTTTTCCTGGCCCGCCCGGACATCCTCAGCTAGACCGGCCAGTTCCTGGTCGATCTGCTTGATGGTGGTATACATTTTCTGGCGGCCCTGACGGTCCCAGCCATTCTGTGAGTCCACCGCATACATATTGGTAACCACTTCATTCAAAAACTTGCTGACTAAACCCCGGTAAGCCTTCAGTTCAGCATAAGTGGGGATGCTGGCCAGCTTCTCTCCCTGTTCGGTAATCTCTTCCAACAACTCATTTAGTTTTTCCTTTGATAATCTTTCCTTGTTCTTCCCCAAATCAAAGGCAAATTGACTATTGGCCGGGTCTGCCTTGGCCACGGTTTCCCGGTCAGACATAGGCTGTGGGCTGGATGTGGTCAATTTATTGACTTTCATTGTTTTTCCCTCCTGTGCAAAAACTCATCAATATAGCAAACAATCTGGCTGTTTATCGTTTCAACTGAATCTAAGGCATTGATGATCCGAAACCGATCCGGTTCTTTACCGGCCAACTGCAGGAATCCTGTCCTTACCCGCCGGTGAAAGGCAATGGCCTCGGCTTCGATCCGGTCGCCAGCCCCGCGCCTTTGGCGGCGGGTCTGCAGTTCAGCCGGATCACCGTCCAGCAGGATGGTCAGGTCCGGTATCAGACCGGCTGTGGCAAACTCGTTGGCTGCGGCCACTTCGGCAGCTGCCAGGGCGCGGGCCGCGCCCTGATAGGCCAAAGTGGAATCGGCAAACCGGTCGGAAAGAATGATCCGTCCCTCTGCCAATGCCGGCCGGATGACCGTGGCGGCATGCTGTGCCCTGGCTGCCAGATATAAAAGAGTCTCGGCCCGGGGGTCCATACCTTTATATTTTACATCTAAGAGGATCCTGCGGATATCATCCCCCAAAGGTGTGCCACCCGGTTCCCGGGTTGTAACTACGGCCATTCCCCGGCGGGAAAGATATTGGGACAGCAAACCGATCTGAGTGGTCTTGCCCGCTCCGTCAGGTCCCTCAAAGGTTATAAACATACCCCGTATCTGCATTATTCCACCACTTTTATCGTTTGTAAAGTATAATCCTCCGGGCCGGAAATATGCAACCCGGTCTCCTGCAGCCTCAGACAGTAATCCACCACATCCTGGGAAATTTTTTCCCCCGGACAGAGCAGGGGAATACCGGGCGGATAAAAGGTCACAATCTCGGCGCACACCTTTCCTACCGAGTCTATGAAACGCACCGGACGGGAGTTGCTGAACAGAGCCTGCCGGGGCGACATCACCTGCTCCGGCGCCATGGGATAATGGGCGGTGGAGTATACGTCGTAGATCGGGGAAAAGTCCCTGTCGCCCAAATGGTTTGTGGCCATATCCCTGAGAGCGTCCACTAAAACCTGCGCCTCCTGTTTCTGATCCCCCAAGGTGATCAAAAACAGCAGATTGTACATATCCGACAATTCGGCCTGGATTCGGTATTTATCCCGCAAAATTCTCTCGGCTTCGGTTCCTGTCAGACCCAGCCCCTTGACAGTTACGGTCAGCTTGGTGGGGTCCAGACCATACACCCCCGGTCCGGATAATTTTTCCTCGCCAAAGCAGTATAAGCCCGGAATGCCGTTGATCTGACGGCGGATCCCGTCGGACAGTTCAATTGCCCGATCAATCAGTTCGGAGCCTTGGGTGGCCATCTGCATCCGGGCTACATCCAGGGACGCCAGCAATACGTAATTGGGGCTGGTGGACTGAACCAGCTGCAGCATGGCCTTGAGACGGGGAATATTGATCCGTCCCTGGCGGCAGTGAACCATGGAACATTGGGTCATAGCGCCGATAATCTTATGAGTACTCTGAGCGCAAATATCCGCGCCGGCATCCAGTGCCTGCAGCGGCAGTTGAGGGCTGAATTTCAAATGAGGCCCGTGGGCTTCGTCCACCACCACCGGCATACCGTAGGAATGGACCAGGTCCACAATGCGTTTTAAATCTGTAGCCACGCCGTAATAAGTAGGATTGATAATCAGGACGCCTTTGGCATCCGGGTGGCTTTTCAGAGCGCCTTCCACTGTTTGGGGGGTTACGCCCATGGCAATGCCCAGTTCGTGGTCTACTTCCGGTTGCATAAAGACCGGAATGGCGCCGCTTAAAATAATTCCGCCGATAATCGAACGGTGGGCATTCCGCGGTATGATAATCTTATCGCCAGGTCCGGCAATGGTCAGGATCATGGCATAAATACCGCCGGTTGTCCCATTGACTACAAAAAAACTGCGATCAGCGCCGTACAACTCGGCCGCCAGATCCTGAGCCGCCTTAATGCAACTGTGAGGCTCGTGGAGATCGTCCAGCTCATACATCAGAGCCAAATCCAAAGCCAAAGTGCCCTGCCCCAGGATATTGCCCAGAGCCGGATGCATCCCCTTGCCCTGTTTATGTCCCGGCGTATGGTAGGGTGTAACCTGGTCCCGGACATAGTGGGTCATGGCCTGTAATAATGGTATATCTTTTTGATTAAGCAATGTCAATGCTGATCCCTCTTTTCCGCGGCAACCGGCACCGGCATGTCCCGGGCAATAAGGTTGCCTGTCTGGCTGCCATCCTGGCAGCCTGTATCTAAATATTACCTTATATTTTAATAGTATACCCGTAAATATGCGCCACACAGGCCTTTTTCCCCGGTTTCCCGGAGCTTCACGGCTGAGCCAGCGGGACATTAATATACACCTTGGTCCCTTTGCCCTTCTGGGATTTTACGGAAACTTCCCCGCCTAGCAGAGACAGCCTCTCTTTCATTCCGGTCAGGCCAAAACTTTCGTTACTGATAATTTCCATCGAGTCAAACCCGGCTCCGTCATCTTCCACCGAAGCGGACACGGCATTAGGCCGGAAATCCAGGCGAACCCGCACCATCTTAGCTTTAGCGTGTTTTTCCACGTTAGTCAGGGCTTCCTGAATCACCCGGAACATACCGACTTCCGTCGAGGGGTCCAGGCGTATTTCCTGGCCCGACACACGGATTTCGGTACTGATGTCGCCCCGATCCTTCATATTGTCCAACAGGCGCTTAATGGTTGGCGCCAGACCTAAGTCATCCAAGGTCATAGGCCGCAGTCCGAAAATCAGCTTGCGGGTTTCCCGCAGCACCATTCGCACCTGTTCCCGCAATTCTTTTAATTCCTCTTTGGCCCGGTCTACATCGGTTTCAATCAGCCGTTCACAAACTTCGGCCCGAAATACCACATTGGCCATTGCCTGGGCGGGACCGTCGTGGATATCCCGGGCGACCCGCCGCCGCTCTTCTTCCTGAGCCTTGATGATCCGGGCACCATAAACCTGACGCTGCTGAATATTTTCCAGATGACTCAGCACATGACCCATCTGGTTGCTGAGAAAATTCAGGGCCACTCCCACCTGACTGGCCAGAATCTCGGCCTTATCAGCCGTTGTTTTTAAGGAACGCAGCCTAAGGTCCAACTCATCCCTCCGCCGGCGAAGATTAGCCTCCCGTTCCTGGGCCACTTCAATCTCCACCCGCAGATTCTCGGCATCCTGATAGACCTCCCGCGTCTGTTCCTCGGTGTACTGATGGAAGTTGCGGTGAACGTCCACCAGCCGCAGACGGGCGCGTCTTTCCCGCTTGGTCAGTTCGTCCACTTTAAAAATAATTTCAGCCGCTTCCTGTTTAATCCGCTCCACATCTTTACGGACATTTTCCATTTCATTGCGGGCGGCTTCATATATGTCAAAAATCTGAGCCTTGCCTTTTTCCACAGCCTCCATTGTCTGCCGGATAATCTGATCCAAGGCTTTTACATCAAGCTGCTCCATTTCATCTACATCCACCTTAAAATTGAAAACACTCATCTATATTCATTTCGCCATATTCCCGGCCATTCCTTTCTCGTACCTTGTGCCATTTAAAACTAGATCCAACCTTTGCGCTTAAAGTACCACAGCATCCCGCCGGCAATGGTTCCCATAACCAGCAATACCGCCGGATAACCCCAGTTCCATTCCAATTCCGGCATATGGCGAAAGTTCATGCCGTACAAACCCACGATAAAGGTCAGGGGCATAAAGATGGTGGAAATAATGGTCAGGACTTTAATTATCTGATTCATTCGGTTGCTGGCACCCGAAATGTACATGTCCAACAGCCCCAGGGCTACATCCCGATAGGTTTCCAAGGTGTCCAGGACCTGAGTAATATGATCATACACGTCCCGGATATAGAGCTGGGTAGGCTCTCGAAACAGACCGCTTTGGCCCCGTTCCAGGGTGCTGATCATTTCCCGCAGCGGCCAAACCGCTTTGCGAAAAACAAGCATTTGGGTTTTCAGGTCATGGATCTCCTGGAGGTTATCCTGGGAAGCTTGAGAAACGACGGCTTCCTCCAGACGCTCAATATCATCGCCAAACTGCTCCAGCACGCAAAAATAATGATCCACAATCGTATCAATCAAAGCATAAACCAGATAGTCGGCTCCCAATTTACGCATCTTGCCTTTGGGGTGGGTCAGGCGTTCGATCACCGGTGCAAATAAGCCACTGTCTTCTTCCAAGAAAGAAATGACATAATGGCCGCCAAGGATGAAACTGGCCTGGCCGGTGACAATCCGGCGGCCCTCCAGCATATAGATCTTGGTGACAATGAAATAATATTCGCCGAAATCCTCGCTTTTAGGCCGCTGTTCACTGCTGACGATGTCTTCCAGCACCAGCGGGTGCAGTGAAAAAACCTCTCCCAGCCGTTCGATGAGCGGCAGATTCAAAGTACCGGTGACATGGATCCAGGTAATGCCCTCCGGCAGTGGCGGAGCCAGTTCCTGAGACAGCATGCATTCCCGCCGCACCAGGTTTGCTTCATCATAATGAAACAATGTGATTTTGCTTTTGGCATCCCGCTCCAGATCCATATGCAGCAGGGATCCCGGGGGCAGTCCTATCTGTCTGGCCATCCGGTTCTTTGGCTTTTCGCTCCGCAATCTTGCCACCTCTCGTTCAGATATAATATCGTCAAAATGCTTGACTATACTTAAATGGGCCTGTGCAAATTCAACCATTCATAGTTTATTCATATTCCATAAAATATCATATATCACCAGATTCATTTTTGAACCGCCCCGGTATTCTAAACCAAAACAGGGCAACGAACTTATTTTGTCCGTGGCCCTGTACAAATTTTATATGTCTGGACTTACTTTTTGCTCCCGAATGGGCAAGTTAACCAGCGCCGCTAAACTTGCCAGTAAAACATCTGCATACCACATCCACAGATAGTTCCCGTCATGGACCACAGCCAAACCACCCAGCCAGGCGCCTAAAAAAGCTCCTATCTGATGGGTAAGTACCGTCAGGCCAAACAAGGTGGATAAATACTTCATGCCGAACAGTTTTCCCACCAGCCCCACAGATCATGCCTGATATTACAGAAATCCCGGTTATACCCTCCTGAATGTATTCATTTTAAACCGCCCGGCATCCAGTGAAGCCACAAAGAAAACAGGCCATTGAAACAAATTATCTCAATGGCCTGTTCTGAACCAGAAAAAATCAGTTTTTAGTTTGAACCGCTTTTCGCTCGAGCCGCCTGGGCCGGCTGGCTTACACCATTTAAAACAACGTTCAGTATAATAGCAGTAAGGCTGGCGGCCGTGATACCGCTATGGAGCATGACCTGGGCCCATTCCGGGAAGTTGGCGTAAAAGTCCGGCGCAGCCAGAGTAATCATCCCGATGCCTATGCTGATGCCGACAACCAGAATATTATAGGTCCCGTCAAAATCCACTTTGGATAACGTCTTGATGCCGCTGGCGGCTACCATGCCGAACATGGCAATACCGGCGCCGCCCAGCACCGCATTAGGAATCACCGAAACAACGGCGGCCATTTTGGGCAGCAGGCCCAGAACGACAAGGATGACCCCTGCGGTGGCAACGACAAAACGGCTTTTCACTTTGGTGAGACCTACCAAGCCCACATTCTGGGCAAAAGCAGTATAGGGGAAGCTGTTGAGAATGCCCCCCAAAACTGTAGAGAAGCCATCGGCCCTCAGGCATCTGGCCAAATCGTCCTGGGTAATCTCCTTGTCGATGATCTCGCCTACCGCGATACAGTCTCCGGTAGTCTCTACCATAACAACCAGCATCACCAGCGCCATTGATACGATGGAAGCAATGTCAAAGACAGGCATCCCAAAGTGGAAGGGGGTCGTAATCCCCAGCCAGTCAGCCTGGACAACCGCTGTAAAGTCTACCTTGTCAAAGGGAATAGAAATGAGTGTACCAGCGATTAAACCTAACAGTACGGCAATATTGCTCCAGAAGCCTTTCAAATAACGATTGAACGCCAAAACAAGAATGAGTACAAAGAAGGCAAGGGAAACATTCGACAGACTGGCAAAGTCCTTAGCTCCCACGCCGCCGCCGGCCCAGTTGACCGCAACCGGCATCAGGGTCACCCCGATCGTCGTGATAATGGTCCCGGTGACTACCGGCGGGAAGAAGCGGAGAAGACGGCTGAAATAAGGGGCAGCAAAGAAGGTCATGGCGCCGGCCACTAGAATGGAACCATAGATGGCCGTGATGCCGTGGGCCTTGCCGATAATAATCATCGGCGTTACTGCCGCAAAGGTTACCCCTTGGATCAAGGGGATGCGGACACCCATTTTCCAGAAACCGATGGTCTGAATGATGGTAGCGATACCGCAAGTAAATAAATCCGCGTTAATGAGATAAATCAGCTGTTCCTTACTCAGTCCCAGAGCATTGGCAATAATCAGCGGCACAGCAACCGCCCCGGCGTACATAGCCAAAACGTGCTGCAATCCATACGCAAACAGCTGCCCCATCGGCAGCATTTCATTTACCGGATGGCGAGAGTCACTCATTTTATCTCCTCATTTCTTCATAAAATTGAAGTACGATCAGCAATCATAGACCATTCTGTTGCTCCCGGTTTTACACCTTCCTTCTGACAAGCTGACCAGTCTGCATTTCCGATGGTACTGCTACAAATCGGACCAGTTTTTTCGGTTGCGCTATCTTCACAAATATCAAGCAAAATTCGTGCCATCTCAAATCCCCTTTGGCACTGCACTCACCTGCTTGTTTTTTGACGTTTCGCGATATTCCGCTGCACCGGCACTGTATCAAATTGGTACCCATTTCAGTTCACAGTCCTTATCCTCAGTCGTATCACCATTTACATGAGGTTCTGCCCAATTCCAATTCGATACGAAAAGTATCATAACGATACATTTTTTTGTATTTTTTCTACTTTTTTTATCATATAATTTTTCACCACTCTGCCCGCTTCCCTGTCACTACAAGCAGCAGCCCGGGCTTGGCATGAAATTTGCTCGTTTATCATTCTAAAGAAATTGCGCCTCAAAAGAGGGACGATAAAACCAGTTGCAAAAGGCAAGCAAAGGAGTGAAACTATGCAAATCATTGGAAGCAGCGTCGCCCGTATTGACGGCGTCAGCAAGGTATGCGGCAAAGCCGAATATGTGGATGATATTTTTGTCCGTCATATGCTGCATGCCAAGCTCTTGCGCAGCACCATTGCCAACGGCCGGGTTAGGCGGATCGACACGGCGAAAGCCGGGACGCTGCCGGGAGTGGAAGCCGTGGTGACGTTTGAAGATGTTCCGTTTCATACCTTTCCCACAGCCGGACATCCTTACAGCACCGACCCTAAGCATCAGGACGTGGCTGACCGTCATCTGCTGACCGGCCGCGTCCGGCTGTGGGGTGACGAAATTGCCGCTGTGGTGGCAGCGGATGAACTGACCGCCGAAAAGGCCCTCCGGCTTATCGATGTGGAGTATGAGGAATATTCTCCTATCCTCAATGGCGAAGACGCCCTGCAAGAAAACGCACTGGAAATCCATGCCGGCACGAAAAATATCATCAAAAAAACCGGCTACCAATTAGGCAACCTGGAACAAGCCTTTGCCGAAGCGGATTATATTCTGGAAGGCGATTACAAAACCAGCGTTGTCCAACACTGCGCCATGGAAAATCACAGCGCCTTCGCCTATGTGGATGCCACCGGCCGGATCGTCATCTGCTCGTCCACCCAGATTCCTCACATTTGCCGCCGGATTGTCGGCCAGGCGCTGGGGATTCCCTGGGGAAAGGTCCGGGTGATTAAACCGGCTGTGGGCGGCGGTTTCGGCAGCAAGCAGGACGTTGTGGTGGAGCCCCTGGCCGCTTTTCTCAGCACGAAAGTGAACGGCCGGCCGGTGAAACTGGAATTGAGCAGGGAAGAAACCTTCATTGCCACCCGTACCCGTCATGCCATGAATTACTGGCTGAAATCAGGAGTCAAAAAAGACGGAACGCTGCTAGCCCGCCAAGCCAGGATTATTTCCGTCAACGGCGCCTATGCCTCTCACGGACATTCCATCGGCGCCAAATGCTCCGGTACGGTACGTGTACAGTATAAACAAAAAGCGGTGGAATGTGAAGTCACAACTGTATATACCAATATGCCGGCTGCGGGCGCCATGCGGGGCTATGGCATTCCCCAGGTCATTTTCGCCCTGGAATGTCACATGGAAGATTTGGCCCGGGCCATTGGTATGGACCCGCTGGAATTCCGGCTGAAAAACTTTCATGAACCCGGCTTTGTCGATCCGCTTAACGGGGTCAAGGCCCATACCAGCGGGTTATGGGAGTGCGTCGAAAAGGGAAGGAAGCTCATCCGCTGGGATGAACAGAAAGCGGCCAACAGGAATCAGACCGGTCCGAAACGCCGGGGCATAGGCGCGGCCTGCTTCTATTACGGCACCGCCACCTGGCCGGTAGGACTGGAACTGGCCGGGGCCCGCATTGTTCTCAACCAGGACGGTTCGGTTCAACTGCAGGTCGGCGCTACGGAAATCGGTCAGGGCAGTGACACGGTCTTTGCCCAAATGACGGCGGAGATACTTGGCATCCCCCTGGACTGGGTTCATGTGGTCTCGGTCCAGGACACGGATATAACCCCCTTCGACACCGGCTCCTATGCCTCCCGCCAGACTTACGTATCCGGCGGCGCCGTAAAAAAAGCTGCTGAGGAAATCAAGGCGAAAATCCTGGAACGCTGCCGCTTGATGACTGATATTCCTATTCATTCCCTGGACATCGCCGACGGCTGGGTTATCTATAAACAAAGCCGCGAAAGACTGAAATCCCTGGAAAGCATCGCCCTGGACAGCTACTACAACTTGGCGGCTGCCGCCCCCATCACCGCCGACGTGTCTTACCAGGCCCGCACCAATGCTTTCGCCTACGGCTGCACCTTTGTGGAAGTGGAAGTCGATATTCCCACCGGTAAGGTGGATGTGCTTCAGATCTATAATATCCACGATTCAGGAAAAATTATCAATCCGGATTTGGCCACCGGTCAGGTCCACGGCGGCGTCAGCATGGCTCTTGGTTATGCCCTGTACGAACAGATGCTGTTCGATCCTAAAAGCGGCAAACCCCTTAACAACAACCTCTTAGATTACAAACTGATGACTGCCGCCGATACGCCGAAAATCGGCGTAGCCTTTGTGGAAACCGACGATCCTACCGCGCCCTTCGGCAACAAGGCTCTAGGGGAGCCACCCGCCATTTCCGCCGCACCGGCCATTCGCAATGCCGTCCTGGATGCCACTGGCGTCGCCATCAACGAGCTTCCTTTAAACCCGCAGCGCCTGTTTGAAAGATTTAAAGCGGCAGGGCTGATTGAACAGGAGGAGTGCTGTCATGTTTGATATCGCCAACTACGAAGAAGCCCGTGACCTGGAACAGGCCATTGAGCTCTTAACCAAGGACCCAAGGGCTAAACTGGTGGCCGGCGGCACCGATATACTGCTCCATGTCCGGGAGGGCAAGCTGCCGGAGGCGCATCTGGTCAGCATTCACGAGGTAGCGGAATTAAAGGGAATTCATCTGGAGGCTGACAGTACCATTGTCATTAAGCCGGTCACCACCTTTACCCAAGTATCCTCCCACCCTTTAATCCGGGAGCATTTACCCTTTCTGGGGGAAGCGGTGAATTGGGTGGGCGGCCCTCAGACCCGCCATGCGGGGACCATCGGCGGCAACATCTGTAACGGAGCCACCTCCGCCGACAGCGCCCCCACCCTGTTTGCATTAAACGCCCGCCTGCAGATCACCGGACCCGCCGGAATCCGGACCATTGCCATTCAGGATTTTTACACAGGTCCGGGCAAAGTGGCTCTGACTCAGGGTGAAATTCTGACCGCCATTCGGATCGCGCCGGAGGATTATCGGGGCTTCAGCGGCCATTACATCAAATACGCCATGCGTAATGCCATGGATATCGCCACCCTGAGCTGCTCCGTACTCTGTAAGTTAGGCGATGCCAACCTGGTAGAAGACTTCCGGCTGGCTCTGGGGGTAGCGGCGCCCACTCCCATACGCTGTCTCAAAACCGAAACAGCGGTAAAAGGCCAAACTTTCAGCAAAGAACTGGCAGCAACCGCAGGCAAGACCGCTGTCACCGAAGTCAATCCCCGGACTTCCTGGCGCGCCTCCAAAGAATACCGGCTGCAGTTGGTGGCAGAGCTAAGCAAACGTGCCTTCCGGGAAGCTGTGGCGAAAAGGAGGAATCCGGCATGAACACAAAAAAAATCAGCTTTCGGGTAAACGGTCAGGCTGTCACCCTGGAGGCGGACGTCCGGGAGTCTTTATTAGAAGCATTGCGCAACAAGCTGAATCTGATGGGGACGAAAAAAGGCTGCGGCGTAGGCGAATGCGGCGCCTGTACCGTCCTCATCAATGGGGAGACTATCGACACCTGCATCTACCTGGCGGTCTGGGCTGACGGCAAAGAAATCCGCACCGTGGAAGGAGAAGCCAAAGAAGGCCGGTTGTCAAAAGTCCAGCAGGCCATGCTGGACGAAGGCGCTGTCCAGTGCGGTTTTTGCACTCCCGGTTTCGTGATGAGCATCACCGCCATGGCTGAAAGCGGTCAAACCTTCACCACGGAAGAGATCAAAAAAGAACTGTCCGGCAACATGTGCCGCTGCACCGGATATCAGAATATCGTCAGAGCAGCCGAAAAAGTACTGCAGAAATAGAGAGACTAAAAGAGGGCTGTTTCTCCTGACCTTGTCAGAGAAACGGCCCTCTTTCCGTTCTATTTCGGCATTAAGGAAGTTTATCCATATTGTTCCACAGGCGCTGGGCAGCTCTACGGGCTTTGTCATAAATGAGCTTGACATCAAAGGCAAATTCCCGGTTTTCCAGGATGATCTCACCATTGATGACAACTGTCTTCACATCCCGTGAATCCAGGCCAAATGCCAAATGCCCGCCAATGTTTTCCGGTTGCAGCGGCGTCGGCGAGTCATAGTCCAGAATGGTCAGATCGGCTTTATAACCGGGGGCGACCTGGCCAAATTTGGCGTCGAAATAGCGGCCTAACAGGTCGTTGCCGTTATGGAGGAATTTAAGGTAGCTGTCCGGCCATAGAGGGCCGCCGGCGTCTTTGTGCTTGAAGCAGGCGAATTTGAATTCTTCCAGCATGTCGCTGCCGATCCCGTCGGTTCCCAGGGCAACGTTCTTATAGCAGGATATCTTATGGTTATAGCCCACGTTGTTGTTCATATTGGAGCGGGCGTTATGGACCAGGTAGGCGTCATGCTGATTGATCAGATCAATCTCCTGATCGGACAGATACACACCATGAGCGAACAGGGCTTTGTTATTGACCAGACCGAATTCGCGGAGCCGGGTGATGAGATCCTTTTTGTATTGGTGATGGGAGAAAGATATGTCATAGCGGTCTTCCGCCACATGGATGTGGAGGCCCCGGCCGGTTTCCCGGACAGCTTCGGCCAGCAGCCTAAGTCCTTCCTCCGGCACAGTGACCGGAGTGTGGGCGCCGATCATGGCTTCCACAAGATAGTCGCCCCGGCTGGCCTGTTTGTCTCGTTCACAGAGCCTGGCGAACTCCACATTCTCGGTTACGCCGGCCTCCACTTCCCGCATCCCGCCGTTCCGGTCGGTAGTTTCGTAGCAGGTAATGCCTCTCAGCCCCACTTCTTCAAAGGCTTGCTTCAACACCTTCAGGGAGCCTTTGATAAAGCCGGGAGACGCGTGGTGGTCAATAACCGAGGTCACGCCGCAGCGGACGGCTTCCAGGGAACAGACCATGCCGCTGTAATAGAGGATTTCTTCATCAATGGCCCGGTCCAGACGCCACCAGAGATTTTCCAGCACTGAGACAAAATCGGGACTGGGTTTAATGTTCGCCATAACCCCCCGGGACAACCCGGAGTAAAAATGGTTGTGACTGCAGACGATACCGGGCATCACCATTGCACCGGCCAGATCGATCACCCGGTCGGCCTGACGGCCGCCGGCAATACCGGCACCTACCTCGACAATCTTGGTCCCGTCAATCACGATATCCATGCCGGCTTTCACCGCCGGGGGCTGAAATTCAACAATTGTGGCATTTTTTAATATCAGCATGGTTCTCCCCCCTTTTATTCGTCTACCGGACCAAATAAAGCCTTCTGTTCGGCGTAAAGCTTATTGAAAATCCGGCATAGATTCGCTAATACAGAGCCTGCAGCGCCTGCCGTCAAAACGCCATTTTTCAGAGGCAGGGTCTGGACCGCGCCTTCGCAACGCACCAGTACGGCATCCCCCTGTACCAGGAATCCCGGATTTTTGCTGGCCGCAAAATCTTGTTTCAAACTGAATAACGTGAGCTTATCGGTGTAAGGCCGTCCGTCCCAGGGACAGAAGGTGGCGCAGTTACCGCACTCGTTGCAATAGGCGTCGACATGGACAATCTGATAGTAATTATGGAAGCCGTCCAGGTGTACGGCCATATTAGCCCGGTTCGGACAGACCTCCACGCACTTGTTGCAGACATAGCTGCACTCCAGGCAGCGGCTGCTTTCAACCGCGCCCACAGCCGGGTTCACCGGTTCGGAACTATCTACCGGCGCTTCGGCCTGCCAGGTAAGTCCCAGTTTCTTGCTCCTGATGCCTCTGACTTGCTCAGCGCAGGCCGCAGGCGGAACAAATCCGCTCCGGCTCCAGGCGGGATTCTCCGCCCGGCAGATAGCGTCAGCCGTCTGCCGGGCGGCGGCAATGCCTTTGACGATGGAGGACGGCCCGGTGCAGGCATCCCCTGCCAGGTATACTCCCGGCAAAGCAGTCTCGCCGGTTTCCCGGTTCACGGCCCCGATTCCCAGGGACTGCAGCAACGCCTGGTCCACCTCTTCGCCGATGGCGGTAATCACGGTGTCGATCTTCATAGACCGCAGCTCGCCGGTTGGTTCCGGTTTGCGCCGGCCGCCGGCAGCCGGTTCTCCCAGTTTCATCACCCGGCAGACCAGGGTTTCGCCGTCGAGCTTCTCCGGATTCAGCAGGAAGTGGAACTGTACCTGATCGGCTGCAGCCAACTCATACTCTTCCCGGTAAGCCGGCATTTCTTTTTCCGTCCGGCGGTAAACCACGCAGGAAGTTTCCACCCCCGCCACTTTCAGGGCCGTCCGGGCCGCGTCCATAGCCGTGTTGCCCGCGCCGATTACCGCCACATGCTTGCCTATCCGGAGAGAAGCGGCCGCCTTATTATACTGTTCCAGGAACTTCAGGGCGGGAATGACTTGGGCTGAACCGCCTTCCAGGGAGAAAGGCTTCTCGGCGTCGGCGCCCACAGCCACCACCACATATTTATAGCCTTGAGACCGGAGAGCCGCCGGCGTCAGGCCGGGATCCGAGCGAAACACAAACTCCACGCCGTGATCCCTGATAAAGTTGACATCACTGTCAATCGCCGCGTCACTGATACGGAAGCGGGGAATAACGTGGCGCACGGTGCCGCCGGCTGATTCCCGGGGGTCAAAAACAGTAACGCCGAAGCCTTCCCGGGTCAGAAAATAGGCCGCGGCCAATCCGGCGGGGCCGGCTCCCAGGACAGCAACCTTGACTTCCTTGATTTTCGCCGCTGCCCCCCACCGTTTCCGGTACTCGTCAAACCCTTTCTTTACGGCAATCCGCTTGATCTCCCGAATGAGGACGCTGCCTTCGTAATCCATACGGGTACAGTGGTACTGACAGGCATGATCACAAATATGACCGGTGATGGAAGGCAGGGGGTTCTTTTCGTAAATCAGTTCCAGGGCTTCGGCATAGCGTTTCTGGCCCACCAGCTGAATATATTCGGGAATATCCTGATGAATGGGACAGGCCGCTTTACACGGGGCTTCAGCGCAGTCAAAGAGGGGCAAACCGCCGGGAATACTGATCTTCGCCGTGTCCCGGTAGTGTTTCCGAACGTAGCCGGCACTCAGAGATTGACCGGCCAGGGCCTCCACTTTTCCCACATCAATGCTGGTTTTTCCCCAGTCCTCCCGGGCTTCCAGTTTGGCCGCAATAGCCGACAGCCGGTTATAGCCCCCTGGCTTCAGCAGTTCAGTCGCCAGAGTAATCGGCTGAATACCGGCGGCAAACACTTCTTCCACATTATGTTCACTGATGCCGGCGGAGAAGGAAATCGGCAGCTTGCCGTCAAATTCCCGGCAAACCTTGGCCGCCAGATTGATGGACAAGGGGAACAGAGCCCGGCCGGACATATACATTTCGCCCCCCGGCAGCTGTTTCTTAAAATTCACCGCTCCCAGGGTATTGGTCAGCTTCACGCCGAAAAAGCGGTTATGGTCCGCGGCCAGCTTGACCAGCCGCTTCAGCATGGGAATGGCGTCCTGATACTGCAGGTCATGGTCAAAGGATTCCTGCTTCAGCGGTACATAGTCAAAGCCAAGATCATCCAGCATCCGCCGCACTGTCGGAAAGGACAGCAGGGTCGGGTTCAGCTTTACGAAGGTTTGCAGTTTCTTCTCGGTCAGCATGTAAGCGCAAATTTTTTCAATTTCCGCCGGCGGACAGCCATGCATGGTGGAGAGTGTGACCGATTGGCAGATTTTTGCTGAAATCCGCTCAGGCAGATCCAAAATAGCCGGCAGGCGGTTCTCCCGGCCGGTGCCCTTGAGAAAACCGCCGTCCTGCAGGGCAGTCTTTAGCTCCCGCCGGTAACGTTCAAAGGAAGGGTGACCGGCCGCATCGATCAGACTATTGATGTAGCGGTCCATGCGGGGCAGCCGGATTCCTTCCATGGTGTAGCCCACGCTCATATTGAACACAAAGGAGCGGTCTTTGCCGCTGCGGAGTTCAAACACTTCCTCGATCAAATGCAGCAGAATCCAGGCCTTGATATATTCGTCATAGGCCTTCTCCAGCGTATATTCACTGGACCATTCGGTGTTAAACCCTTCGTCCTGGGCGTCAATGCAGGGCTTCTCCACCGGCGGCTCTTTCTCTTGCACTGTCTTCAACTCAATAAACCGGCTCCCCGCCAAATACGAGGTGATAATATTCTGGGCCAGTTGGGTGTGGGGCCCGGCAGCCGGGCCAAGGGGCATTTCGCAGGATTCTCCGAAAATGGAAACGGCTTTGCCGCCTGTCTTGCGGAAAAAGCTGCTTTCCGGCAATGCAAAAACAGAACGGCCTGCAGAATATTCCTGGAATATCCGGCAGATTAATTCCCGGAAGGGAATGGGCCGCATCAGATCTCCCATAAATTACTCCTCCTTATTTTTTACGGCTGTAAGGGGTGTCGGCCAGAGGCAGCTGAGTCCGCAGCCTGCCGTCCCGCCGGAAGTAAGCGCCGGCCACTGCCGGGGCTACGGGAATGGCGGTAATTTCGCCTACGCCCTTCGCGCCATAAGCCAGTTCGTCTGGATTTTTTTCCACGATCAGGCTTTCGATTGCGGGAGCCTGGCTGGAACGGAATAATCCCAGGGTGCCAAATTTAACCATCGGTACACCGTCTTTCAGCGGGAAGTCTTCAGTAAGGGCATAGCCCAGTCCCATGACTACGCCGCCTTCGATTTGTCCCTCCACATTTGTGGGGTTGATGGCCTTGCCTACATCATGGGCCGCCACCACCTTGGCCAGTTTACCGGCGTCGTCTAAAAGGACCACATGGGTAGCGTAGCTATAAGCCACATGACTCACCGGATTCGGTTTATCCGACCCCATCGGGTCGGTAACCCCTGTATACTCGCCGCAGTATTCGCGGCCGCTGAGGCTGGCCAGATCGGAATTCTCCAGGTCTGCTCTCAGCTTAAGAGCGGCTCTGCGGACTGCCTCGCCGGTAAATACCGTTTGCCGTGACGCCGTACTGGTCCCCGCATTCGGCGTAAGAGCCGTATCCGGGGCGTGGAACGCGGTTTGACGGCAGTCGAGCCCGGTGGTTTCACACACGATCTGGGTCATGACCGTGGCCAAACCTTGGCCCATACAGGCGGCGGCAGTCAGGATCAGGGCCTTGCCGTCCTGAATTTTGATTTTTGCCCGGCCGGTGTCCGGTACGCCAACGCCGAGTCCGGTATTTTTCATCGCACAGGCGATACCGGCGTCAGGGCTGGACTCAAAGACATCTTTCACTGCCAGCAGGGTTTCTTTCACGGCTGTCCCTCCGTCGGCAATCTGACCGTTAGGCAGTACGTCTCCCGGTTCAATGGCGTTGCGAAACCGGATTTCCCAGGGAGAAATCCCTGCTTTTTCCGCCAGCAGGTTAATATTGGTTTCCATGGCAAAACAGGACTGAGTCACGCCAAAACCGCGAAAGGCGCCGGCAGGCGGATTATTGGTATACAGACCCCGGCCGGTAATTTCCACGTTGGCGATCCGGTAGGGTCCGGCAGCGTGAGTACAGGCCCGCTGCAACACCGGCCCTCCCAGAGAGGCATAAGCGCCGGTATCGGACAGAAGCTCGGCTTTCATGGCGGTAATGATGCCGTTTTCATCACAGACCGTGGTAAATTCCATTTCCATGGCGTGCCGTTTAGGATGAATATTGATGCTTTCCTGGCGGGTCAGGGTCAGTTTCACCGGCTTTTTGCAGTACCAGGCCAACAGAGCCGCGTGGTGCTGCACCGACAAGTCTTCTTTGCCGCCGAAGCCCCCTCCCACCATCTTGCTGATCACTCTCACCTGGTGGTCTTCGACTCCCAGCAGGGACACAATGCCATGGTGATCGTCATATACATTCTGGCCGCCCGTATATACCACCAGAGTACCGTCAGCCTCCGGCATGGCCAGGGCGCTTTCCAGCTCTAAAAAAGCATGTTCGGTAGGCGGCGTAACATAACACTGGGTAACGACATATTTGGCGGCGGCAATGGCCGCGTCCGCATTGCCCCGTCTTAATACCGTCCGGGACAGCAGGTTGCCTTTAGGATGAATTTGCGGCGCACCTTCGGCCAGGGCTTCCCGGGGCGAGGTTACCGGTTTGCGCTCTTCGTATTCCACCTTAATCAGTTTGACAGCTTCCCTGGCGATTTTTTTCGATACCGCCGCCACGGCAGCCAAAGCGTCGCCGATGTAGCGGGATTCTTCCCCTTCGGCGATGAAGGCCGGCCAGTCCGGGATGATGTGGCCCTGGCTGCGGCGTCCGGGTATGTCTTTGGCGGTGATGACCGTCGCTACGCCGGGAAGGGCCTGGGCCGCCGTTATATCGATGCTCTTGATGAAAGCCCGGGGGCTGGGTGTGCGGAGAACGGCGCCATAAAGCATGCCGGGGACCTTCATGTCGTCGACATACTCTGCTGTCCCCAGAATTTTTGCCGGCGCATCCAGCCGGGGCATCCGGTCTCCTACCTTATACGGGATATCTGCCGGCAGCGCAGTATTTTCCCGCAAGGCCTTAGCGGCCATGAGTACGGCCTGCTCGATTTTTACATAGCCGGTGCAGCGGCAGACATTGCCATGGAGGGCTTGCTTGACCTCGGCCCTGGATGGATCCGGATTTTTGTCAATCAAGCCTTTGGCGCTGATAACCATTCCCGGAATGCAAAAGCCGCACTGCACTGCCCCTGCTGCCGTAAAAGCCCAGGCATACAGGTCCTTCTCCCGCGGGGAGAGGCCTTCCACCGTCAAGACCGCTTTGCCCTGAACCTTGGCGGCGGTCAGCAGGCAAGCCCGGCTGGCTTTACCGTCCACCAGCACCATGCATGCGCCGCAAGCGCCTTCGCCGCAGCCGTTTTTCACCGAAGTCAGATTTTGCTCCCGCAGGTAATCCAGTAAATTAAGGTCCTCCGCTATTGTTACCGGTATTCCGTTCAAGTTCATTGTGAACATATCCGTTCACCCCTTCCCCAAAAGGGTTTGCGGCGCAAAAATTGACCGGTCCTGTCATTCTCGGCCAACTTGCCGTTTTCTACAATCTGCCTGCCGCGCAAAAATACATGCCGCGCCGCGCCGGTCTGCCGGATCCCTTCATAGGGCGTATAATCCACCCGCTGGGTTTGTCCGGCAGCGGTAATCCCGAAGCTTCGCTGCGGGTCCCACACCACAATGTCGGCATCGCTGCCAACGGCAATGGTTCCCTTCCGAGGGAACAGGCCAAACAGCCTGGCCGCGTTTGTAGACGTAAGGGCTACATACTGGTTCAGGCTGATTCTGCCGGTCAGCACGCCGTAAGTATAGAGCAGCCCCATCCGGTGCTCCACCCCCGGCGCGCCGTTGGGAATTTTGCTGAAGTCATAATAGCCCCGGTCCTTTTGACCGCTGTAGTTAAAGGAACAATGGTCGGTGGCAACCGTATCCAAAGTCCCGGCGCGCAAGCCATTCCACAGAGCCGTCTGGTCTTCCCGCTTTCTAAGGGGAGGAGACATCACATACTTAGCCCCGCTGAAATCCTCGGTCAGATAGGCCGAGTCGTCCAATAACAAATATTGCGGACAGGTCTCGGCGTAGACTTCCACTCCCCGGCTCCGGGCAGCCGCCACCTCCGCCAGGCCGGCTCCGGTGCTTAAATGCACGACGTAAAGGGCGGCCCCGGCCATTTCCGCCAAAGCAACGGCCCGGGAGACCGCCTCCCGTTCCACCGCTGCCGGCCGGCTGAGAGAATGATACCGGGGCGCGGTATGCCCCTGATCCAGGGCTTCCTGCACCAACGCGGCCACCACATCGCCGTTTTCACAATGGAGGCTCACCAACGCGCCTACCTCCCGGCTCCGTTTGAGGGCCCCGAAAATGGCGCTGTCATCCGCCTGGAGGACATTTTTATAAGCCATATACAGCTTAAATGAAGTGACGCCGCTGGCGACCATGTCCGCCATTTCTCGCCGGACGGCGGGATGCCAGTCGGTGATGGCCATATGGAAACCGTAGTCGGCGCAGCACTTGGCCGCGGCCTTGGCATGCCAGTCGGCCAGGGCCCCGGTTAGAGTTTCCCCTTTATTCTGCGTGGCAAAATCAATAATGGTGGTGGTGCCGCCCACCACGGCGGCAGCCGTGCCGCTGGCAAAATCATCGGCTGTGGAAAACTCCCCTGCCGGCAAGTCAAAATGGGTGTGGGGGTCAATCCCCCCAGGTAGAAGATAGCAGCCGTCAACATTCAGAACCCGGTCGCCGGCTTGTTCCAGCCCCCGGCCGATGGCAGCGACTGTTTCGCCCTCCAGCCTAAGGTCGGCCTGGCAGCAGTCCGCTGCCGTGATGATGGTCCCGTTTTTTAACACTGTACCCATACGAATCTCTCCCCGGCCAGGCTGAGGCCTGACTCAGATCTATGTGACATATAACAGTTATATAAAGCTTTTTGCAATAATCTGATTATTTTAAAGCCAAGTTGCGCGGGGAACCTTGCCGGATTCCCCGCGTAACTTGATCATGCCCGGATATGAGTTCCGGTTTGCCCGGCGATCGCTTTTTCCAGGGATTCCGGATTGGTGATGATCGCCTTCTTGCCGCCCTTTTCCAGGAAGCGAATAATCGCCTGGATTTTCGGCAGCATGCTGCCGGGAGCGAAATGGTTTTCCGCCGCATACTGTTTCAACTGCGACAGGCTGACAGTATCCAAAGTGGTTTGATTCGGCCGGCCGAAATTCAGGCACACCTTTTCCACCCCGGTGGAAATGATGAGCACGTCGGCCCCAATCTCCGAAGCCAGCAGGCTGGAGGCAAAGTCTTTATCAATCACCGCGTCGACGCCGGTCAGAGTGCCGTCGGCGTTCCGGACCACCGGAATCCCGCCGCCGCCCACACCGACAACACAGTAGCCGCTTTGAATCAGTCCGGCAATGATGTCTTTCTCCACAATCTCCTGGGGCTGGGGTGAGGCTACCACCCGGCGGTAGCCCCGGCCGGCATCGCTGACCATCACCCAGTCGGGATGGTCTTGCTGAATGGCTGCGGCTTGCTCCTGAGTGTAAAAAGAGCCGATCGGCTTCGTGGGTTTCTGAAAAGCGGCGTCATGGGGATCCACCACTACCTGGGTAACCACCGCTATCGCTTTTTTCGCCAGACCCCGTTTGGCAAACTCGTTATCCAAAGCCTGCTGAATTTGATACCCGATGGCTCCCTGGGTGTCGGCGCCGCAGATAAACAGCGGCACGGCATGCATGGAGGCTACTTGCTGGGCAATCTCGGAGCGCCGCAGGATGAAACCCACCTGGGGGCCGTTGCCATGGGTTACAATGACGTCATAACCCTGAGCAACCATGCCGGCAATATGTTTTGCCGTTTCACAGACAGCCTGGTATTGATCCTCTACCTTCTGACGGCTGTCATCCTGAATCAGCGAATTGCCGCCAATGGCGATGACGACTTTTTTGCCCATGATTATCTGCCGCCCATTAACAGGGTCATAACTGCTTTGGCGGTATGGAGCCTGTTTTCCGCTTCATCGTAGACGATGGAGTGAGGACCGTCGATGACGGAATCTTCCACTTCGTTGTTCCGGTCAGCCGGCAGGGCATGCATGTACATGACGTTTTTGTCGGCGGCAACCATCTTGGCTTCGGTGCACTTCCAGCCCTTGTGGGCTTTCAGCTTGTCATCCACCACCGCAACGGCGCCGGCAGCGGCCAAACCGGTCTGGTCGTTCACCCAGTTGCCCCAGTTTTTCGGAATGACAATATGGGCGCCGGCGTAAGCTTCGGCTTCGTTATCGGTGACTTTCACCGAGCCGCCGTATTTTGCCGCGTTCTCTTTGGCCTGGGCAATGACCCAGTCAGGCAGTTCCCAGCCTTTGGGGTGGGCCAGGGTAACGTCCATGCCGTAGCGGGGGAACAGCAGCACTTGGGATACAGGCACCGAGATCGGCTTCTTATGGCTCTCGGCGTAGGCCCAGATGATGGAGATCTTTACGCGTTTCAGATCGCCGATTTTTTCTTTCATGGTCATCAGGTCAGCCAGGGCCTGGAACGGATGATACAAGTCGCATTGGAGGTTCATGACCGGCTTGCTAGACCATTTCGCCATTTCGTTCAGGTATTTGTTGCCATAGCCCCAGTTGCAGTAGCGGCAGGCAATGGCATGACCGAAACGGGACAGAATAATCGCGGTGTCTTTGGCGCTTTCCCCGTGGGAAATCTGCATGCTGCTGGAATCAAGGAATCCCGCGTGGCCGCCCAGTTGAGCGAAGCCGGCTTCCATGGAGTTCCGGGTCCGGGTGGATTGCTCGAAAAACATCAGAAACATCGACTGGTGCAGCAAATAGGGAGTCGGTTCGCCCATGGCAAATTTTTTCTTGAGGTCTAAAGAAACCTCAAGTATGGTATCCACTTCTTCTTTGGTGAAATCTTCCAAATTAATAAAATGACGGCCGCGGAAAATAGATTGCATTATGAAATTCCCCCTAATTTATTTAATGAGAAACTATTGACCTATTTTCATCAAATTCTCGGTATTGGAAGGCATTTTATCGGCGTATCTGCGGACATACAGAGACGGAATGACGGCGTACATGGCCGCAGCCTGGACCAGTTCCTTCTTCCAGGTCTTTTCATTGGGAGCGTGAGCCTGGTCTTCGTGTCCCGGGCCGAAACCGATGCAGGGAATGCCGTACCGGCCCATAATGGAAACCCCGTTGGTGGAGAAAGTCCATTTATCCAGCACCGGCTCTGTTTTAAACAGGCCCCGGTAAGTATCCGTCAGGGTGGAACAAACCGGATGGTTTTCTTCGATGAGCCAGGTAGGGAAATAGGATTCGGTTGGATATACCAGACCGGTATAGGAGGGACGCTCGTAAGTGTACATGGTCACTTCCGCTCCGGCCGCTTTGACCGCCGGCAGGTTTTTGATCTGCTGCATGGCATATTCGCCGCTCTCACCGGCTGTCAGGCGGCGGTCGATGGAAATCCAGCAGCTGTCGGCCACGGCGCAGCGGGAGGGAGAGGTATGGAAAATTTCCGATACAGTCAGGCTGCCTTTGCCCAGGAAAGGATGGTCTTTGAGATTGGGATGAAGCGCTCTGAGCTCGCTCAGGATGGGGGCCATTTTGTAGATGGCATTGTCGCCCCGTTCCGGCGCCGAACCGTGGCAGCTGATTCCCTTGGTGGTCACCTTGATTTCCATCCGGCCCCGGTGGCCCCGGTAGATCTTGCCGTCAGTCGGTTCCGTGATCACCACGAATTCGGGCTTCAGTATATCCTCTTTGAGGATATACTGCCAGCACAGGCCGTCGCAATCTTCTTCCTGGATCGAGCCTACTACTGCCAGCGTGTAATCATCCTCCAGGCCTAATTCCTTGATGATCTTGCCGGCATACACCATGGAGGCCATGCCGCCTTCCTGGTCACTGCCGCCCCGGCCGATAATCACTTCGTTGTCTTCATGGCCTTTGTAGGGATCATATTGCCAATTGTCCGGATTGCCCACGCCGACCGTGTCGATATGAGCGTCCATGGCGATCAGATGCTTGCCGTGGCCGATCGTTCCCAGGATGTTCCCCATGGGATCAATGGTCACTTTATCAAATCCTGCTTTTTCCATTTCTGCTTTGATGCGTAGAATCACTTTTTCTTCCTGGCAGCTTTCGCTGGGAATCGCGATCATATCCCGTAAGAACCTGGTCATCTCGGGTTCATACTTTTTGGCCAGTTCCAATACCTTGGGAAAATTGCTCTCCAATGTTGCATCCCCTTTCTCTCGGAATTCAATTTTGCATATCTGCGTTCGGTCCAGGCCAGCGTTCAGATAATCAGAGTCCAGACCTGTTGCCATCTTATATTGCAACAATCGTGCCAAGTTAAACCGACCCGTTATTTGCGATTATGAGCCTGATTTTTATAACTTCCCGGTTTATTCTGGTTATCCGGCAGTCTCAAAATGATAATATCCTCATACTATACATACTTCCAGCAGGCTCCAGTTTATCTTATAATGAGTGTTTAAGTATCAATGTGAGACTCTATGTCTCCCCCTCTTTTGTAAGCAGTAAAATTTATTTGAATTTTCAATTATTTTGTCGGATTTTACGGCTGTCTTCCGCTGGACTCAGTATCTATCGACATATTCCTTAGAAAAAAGTTTTCTTTTCCAAAATTTTATAGGCTTTTATTTTCCGGTAAAGCGTCGCCCGGCCGATTCCCAGGATTTCAGCGGCTTTTTCTTTATTGCCCGACTCGCTGGCTATCTCCAGCGCCTCAGCGATAGCCTTCCGTTCCAACTCCTCCAGATTGAGGGAGTGATGCTTAACGCCTTGCTGGAGAGGCGCTTTAATCCGTTTCGGCAAAATGTCGGCCGTAATGGTGTCGCCTGCCGCCATGGTCACCGCATATTCAATGATATTCCCTAATTCCCGCACATTCCCCGGCCAGGAGTACCGGGACAAGATGTGGATGGCCTCCGGAGTCGTCGCTGCGATTTCCTTGCCCACCAGTTTGCTGTAGTATTCTACAAAAGAGCGGACCAACAGGGGAATATCCTCTTTACGCTCCCTGAGGGGCGGTATGAACAGAGGGATCACATGCAGCCGGTAATACAAATCCTCCCTGAATTCTCCCGTGGCCATCAGTTGTTCCAAATCCCGGTTAGTGGCGGCAATGACCCGGACATCAATGGGAATGGAGCGGGTGCCGCCAATGCGTTCCACCCGGCGTTCCTGCAGGACCCGCAAGAGTTTAACCTGCAGGTGCAGCGGCATGTCGCCGATTTCGTCCAAAAAAACAGTGCCATGATGGGCCAGTTCAAATTTACCCAGTTTGCCGCCTCGCTGGGCGCCGGTAAAAGCCCCTTCCTCATAGCCGAACAATTCGCTTTCCAGCAGGTTCTCGGGAATCGCCCCGCAGTTAATGGCGATAAAGGAATGGGTTTTGCGCTTGCTGCTTTGATGCACGGCCCGGGCGAACAGTTCCTTGCCGGTGCCGCTTTCCCCCTGGATCAGCAGGGTAGAATTGCTCTGGGCGACGCGGAACGCCATTTCCTTCAAATCTTTCATCCGCTGACTTTCACCTAAAATCTGTGAAAAGTCGGTTTGGATTTCACTGACAGTCGCATCCTTCACCAGCTTTTTGATCTGCTGAGGGTCTTTCAGGACGATCACTGCGCCTTCCGCCTGCCCTTTGGTATTGATAGCGAAAGCATCGCAGAACAACTGGCCGGGAACCCGCTTTCCGTTCACCTGGCCGGAAAATTTGCCGTCTTTCCCAACAACCTTCCAAATTTTTTTACTGTCGACTATGTCATCTAGCGAAGTTTCCTGCCCCTCAGACATGTTCAACAATTTTCTGGCTACAATATTGCAATTCGTGATTTGTTTATATTCATTCACTACTAAAATTCCGTCATGCAGCAAATTGACCACCGTCATGAGCTGATTGGTCAGGACTTCCCGCTGACGGTTCCGGTGGCTTTCGACAATTTTACCGGCGATCAGCTCAGACATTTTCTCCAGGTACCGGAGCAGGGATTCTGTATTGTCCAGCAGCCGCCGGGCTTGTTCTTCATCAAAACTGATGAGTCCGATGACCCCGATGGTTTTGCCTTCCGCTTGAATGGGTGATGCCACCTCGGCATTTTCAACACAATTACCGCAGTGGGGGCAGGGGCCGCACAATTCGTGACTGCCGGGATTTTGGATAATCATGGCTTTCCCCGTCTTTAAGACATGGCGGTAGACAAAGCCTTCGTCCATCACATGGCCGCACCGGTCGCGGTATTTCCCGGTTCCAGCTACCCGCACCATGTTGTAGTCGGCGATTTCAACTTCAATCTTTAACACCTCCGCAATCGCTTCGGCGGTTTGCTGTACCGTGTCCTGGATATCACGCAGGCAGTACATGGAATCATCCCCTTCCTCAACTGATCATTTCGTCTCTATGGTAAATATATCCTGTCAGCCTGGACGGAGATTTTCCTCATGTGCAAAAAAGCGGGCCGCCGGCTGCATGAACCGAATGGCACGCTCCTTGTTTAAATCGATTGCGGCGCCGGATACTCTCCGCCCCAGACAATACTGGCGTATTTTTCAGGATCGGTGTCGCCTTCCGTGCTGAACAATAAAACACGGGAATTCCGATCCAATTCCAGTTTCTCTCGCAGAGACTCCAGCCCCTTCTCCCGCATAATCAGATGCAGCAAACCACTGGTGACCGCGCCTGATTCACCGGAAATAATCCGGGGATCAGAGCCGGCCGGGCTGCTGAGCAGCCGCATACCCAGGGCCGTCACCCAGTCAGAGCAGGAGACAAACAAATCGCTGTAATCCCGAAGTATCTCCCAGCTAATGGTATTCGGTTCACCGCAAGCCAGTCCGGCCATGATGGTATCCATATCACCGCCGACGAACTGGGGCTCGCCGTCGCCGACTTGAGCCGATTTATACAGACAGGCGGCCCGGTCAGCTTCCACAATCACGGTAATGGGCCGGTTCTTCTGAAATACCGAGGCGAAAAATCCTTGTACAGCGCCGGCCAGGGAACCTACCCCCGCCTGCACGAAAATATGGGTCGGTCTTTCAACCTCCATCCGGTTTAAC
This sequence comes from Acetonema longum DSM 6540, assembly GCF_000219125.1. Classification (NCBI taxonomy): domain Bacteria; kingdom Bacillati; phylum Bacillota; class Negativicutes; family Acetonemataceae; genus Acetonema; species Acetonema longum. The sequence continues at coordinate 11,683 of NZ_AFGF01000005.1, read as the reverse complement.
TGGTCCAGGGCTTCAGCCGCCATAGTGCCATAGCCCTGCATAATCCAGGCCGGGATATCCTCATATCCCTCCCAGGCCGTATCCTGCACGATGACCCAGCCGTGTTTCTGCGCTTGCGACGCTGACAACCTCACTGCGTCATCATAGTTGTATTCCGTAATATAGGCTTCAGCGCCTTCCCCTTTAATAGCATTCAAGCGTTTAACCGAAGACCCCTTTGGCATATATACAACCGACTTCTGCTGCAGACGGTTGGCCGTCCAGGCCAATCCCCGGCCATGATTGCCGTCAGTAGCCGTTGTAAAGGTGATATCGCCCAGTTGCTGTTTAACATGGGGGGAAACTAAATCAGCAAAAGATACTGCACTGATATCCTTGCCCAGTTTTTTCGCCAGGTGCTTTCCTATAGCATAAGAACTGCCCAGCACCTTAAACGCATTTAACCCAAAGCGGTACGATTCGTCTTTTACATATACTCCGGCAACGCCCAGTACGCCGGCCAGCGTATCCAAACTACGCAGCGGCGTCTCCTGATACTCTGAAAAGCTCTTGTGAAAATTCCGCACCTTGCCTATTTCCTGCTTGCTCAAAAATTCGACGGATGCCATCGGTCCATCCGTTCGTTTCATAGGATTCGCTATCCATTCAATCCCCTGTGCCATAACCCTGCTCCTCTCAAAAATGATCTCTGCTGATCAGTAATTGCAAATTTCATGCCAATGATAGGGAATTTGGAGGAATGTCGGCTCAGCAGGCTTTCTATTATGAGGATAAACGATTACGACAGTTTTTTAGTATCAAAATGATACTTTCAGGATCACACAGATAAAATAGATTCGAATCATCCCTCTGCACACCCGCGATCCTCTCTGGCGGCGAAAATCCGAACTGCATCGCCAGAATCGAGAAACAGGACGCTTGGTCATTCAAGTATGATAAAATAGGCAAGAAGGAGGTGTCGGACCTTTGAAAGATATTCACGATATAAAATTTCAGAACGGGACCAAGCAAGAGCTATTATCTGATCTTACGCCGGACTTCCCGTATATTGCATCCCGCGTTGAATTAGATAAGTTCACAGGATGCTTTGTACCATGGCACTGGCATAAAGAGGTTGAATTGTTCTATTTGCAAAGCGGTGTGTTGGAATACTATACATCAAAGGGAAAAACGGTATTTCCGGCAGGTTCGGGTGGACTTATCAATTCTAATATACTGCATATGACAAGGGCGCAGGATAGTATGAACACGGTCCAATTTCTACATATATTTGATACCTCTTTTATAGCAGGCAAGCAAGGAAGCCGGATGGAACAAAGATATATAACGCCAATCATTGCAGCTCCACAGATAGAGATCATCGCACTGTATCCCGATCATTTGGCGCAGATTCAATTATTGAATAAAATTCATGAATCTTTCAACCTTTCCGAAAGTGATTTCGGATATGAAATGAAACTTCGTGCAATATTGTCTGACATATGGCTTCATCTTCTTACTATGTCTCTTTCTTCATTGGAGAAAAAGGGACATTATAACAAGATAAATGATAAGATAAAATTGATGATGATCTATATTCACGAACATTATGCAGAGAAAATCTCAATCGCGGAAATTGCCGCCGCTGCTTTTTCCAGTGAACGTGAGTGCTTTCGGGCATTCCGGCACTGTCTGCATATGACGCCTGCGGAATATATAAAAAGTTACCGGTTGCAAATGGCGTGTAGTATGCTGGCAGAAAGCCGGGAATCCATTACAGGTATCAGCCATGCCTGCGGATTGGGAAGCAGCAGCTATTTTGGGCAAGTTTTTCGGGAGCATATCGGCTGCACCCCCATAGAGTATCGTAAAAAGTGGCGGAATAGTGATATATAAAGGCAGAAACAGGATATTTATTCCGAAAAGATTGCACTATAATGATATCCATAAGGTGATGGAGCAATCGAAAAGAAGCACAACTTATTGCAATCACCACACAATAACCGTTTTTGAATGGAGGGTATGCAATGGTAAAGCTAAGTGTTTTTAACATGAAAAACTTTTTACAGACAGTAAACGAGTGTAGTGGAGCGGTTAATCTGTTGCACCCGGACGGAAAGAAAGAAAATATTAACAAACAGTATTCTCTTCAGAATGAGCTGCTGCAAAAGCACAGGGAACATAAAGGTTGTCTGCGGCTCTCGCTGGATATTCAAGCCTATAAAGATTATATGCGTATTGTATATTTCACGCTTGGGGACTGTTAACAATTCGCTTGTAAATTCCTATCATAAAAGGGCCTGATCGCTTTAACGGTCAGGCTCTTCCTCTATTTAATCCCGGCATGGACCTCACCCGGACGGGACTGGTAATCGCCTGCCGTTCTCCCGATGCCTTTATTGGTAATGGTGAAGCTGGCTTAGTACGCAAGCAGAGTGAACAGGATATCAAAGCTCCTGCAAAATGTCTGGTATGTGCAGGAGTTTTTGTCATTTGTCGCTCCCTGCTTGTTGTACTCCTAGCCACGCCTGCAAAAGCGGTTGACAAAATGTGAATATTGATAAAGAATAAAATCCATGAGCCTGCGACACGATTTAACGGAACAGAATCCCTGTCCCCGTGTTTTCGAAGGGAAGTGAATCCGGATGAAGCGAATTGAGAAAATTTATAACTATATTTGCGAACGGTCGGGCGAGTATACCCTGGAACAACTGGCAGGAGCGGCGGGGGTGGATGCTTCCGGCATTTCTGAACGGCTGGGCATTTTACGGAACAATGTCAGCATGGAACTGAATGTGTTGTTTAAGATGGGCAAAATTATTAAAATCAAGGGCAGGCCGGTTCTGTACTTTGATAAAGAAACCCTGGAGCGGCTGTGCGGGAAGAAGCTTGGGCCGGAACCGCTGGAAGTTGGCAGTCTGAAAGAAATTTTTGGTGATCATGAAGATGTTTTTTTTGACACGAATCCCTTCAAGCATTTGATCGGAGTCAATGGCAGCTTAAAGGGCCCGGTGGAGCAGGCTAAAGCGGCGATCTTATATCCTCCCAACGGGCTGCATACTTTAATTGTCGGGCAAACCGGCGTAGGCAAAACCCTGTTCGTCAATATGATGTACAACTACGGAAAATTTTGTGAAAGACTCAAGGAGAATGCCCCCTTCAAGGTATTCAACTGTGCCGATTACTATCATAATCCGCAGCTGCTAGTATCCCATATTTTTGGCCACGTCAAGGGAGCTTTTACCGGAGCGGACACCGACAAGCAGGGGTTGGTGGAAGAGGCAAACGGCGGAATTTTATTTTTAGATGAAATCCATCGCCTGCCGCCGGAAGGCCAGGAAATGATCTTTTACTTTATGGATACCGGGACTTTTAATAAACTGGGGGAAACGGACCGCAAACGCCGGGCCAGGGTGCTGATCATCGGGGCAACCACGGAAGAACATACTTCGTCATTGATTAAGACCTTTGTCCGGCGCATCCCGATTGTGATTACCCTTCCTCCCCTGCAGCAGCGTCCTACGCAGGAGCAGGTGGACATCCTTAAATTCCTGCTTACCAATGAAGCGCACCGGGTGAATAAACCGATCAGGATCATGTCCGAAGCGGTCAAAGCGTTAATTGCCAGTGTATCCTACGGTAATATCGGACAGTTAAAATCCAACATTCAGTTGGTTTGCGCCACAGCGTTTGTAAACGGAATCCATAGAAATTATATCGAGATTGATTTTAAGTCGCTGCCGGAGCATTTTAAAAGCGGCTTGCTGACCCTGGGAGCCAGGCGGCAGGAAATGATCGAACTGGATCAGTATATCGATGAACAAATTATAGTAAGCCATCAGGAATATAAGGTGCTGGCCGAGGATGATCCATATGAACCGCCGTTTAATTTGTATAAAATTATTGAAGGCAAGGCCGCCATGCTCAAGGCGGAGGGCGTGCCGGACGAGCTGATCAAAAATTTTATTATGGCTGATATCAATCTGCATATCAAATCATTCTATAATAAGTTCAATACCCATTTGAGCACCCGTCAGAGAATATTGAAAATAGTGGACCGCAAGCTGCTGGAACTGGCGGAGGAAATCCAACTGCTGGCCAAGCAGCGGCTAAAACGGGATTATCAGGACCGGTTTCTCTACGCGTTAAGCCTGCACCTGAGCGCTTTGCTGCGCAGGCTGGAAAGCAATCAGGCCCTGCAGTATGCCAATATCGAAAGCGCTGTCCGGGATTATCCCGACGAGTATCAAGTGGCTCTGGAAATAAAGGGTATCATTGAAGATAACTATAGCGTAGAAATCCCCAAGGAGGAGCTGGAGTATTTCACGCTGCTGTTAAGTTCGGTCCATGAAATTGACCAAAGCGGGCAAATTGCCGTCATCGTTGCCGCCCACGGCAACAGTACAGCCAGTTCCATGGTGGATGCAGTGCAAAAATTGCTTGGCTATGACAATATTGCGGCAGTGGATATGCCGCTGGAGGCGAGCCCCAAGGATATACTGGACAAGATCATCCAGTCCGTCCAGGAAATTAATCACGATCTCAAAGGAATATTGCTGCTTGTGGATATGGGCTCCCTGACCAATTTTGAAGATGTGATTGCGGCAAAGTGTCGCGTTAAAGTGCGTACGCTGGATATGGTATCGACGCCGCTGTTGCTGGAAGCGGCCCGGAAGGTGAACGAGTTCGGCCAGGATTTGGATGATATCTATACTTCGCTGCAGAATTTCCAGGGGTACGGCAGCCGGAAGAAGAACTGCCCCCATAAAAACGAAGGCGTCATTTTAACCATTTGCGCCTCCGGCGAAGGTACGGCGATCAGATTGAAGGAACTGGTAGAAGATATTTTGGACAATATGGTGGACGAGCATATTGAAGTCATTCCGCTAAGCAGTAAAAATGTCAGGGAGAATGCGGAAAAAATCCAGCAGAAGCATAAAATCCTGGCATCGGTGGGAATTGTCAATCCCGGGATTGATGCTCCATTCGTGCCGCTGGAGAACCTGATCAACAGCCGTGGTGAAACAACTCTCAAGAATATTATCCGGAATCATTTTTCCGTAGTGGAAAAGAAACAGAACATTGTTGTGAAAAATCTAGCTGAAGACAGTATGAAAGAGTTTTTAACCTATTTGAATCCGGCTAAAATTATTAGTGTATTAGAAGAATTTTTAAGTGTATTAAAAAAATCCCTGAAGCGGGAATTTACCAATACCATGGAAATCAAGCTGATGATCCATTGCGGTTGTGCCCTGGAACGGATGGTCATTCAGGACGGGCTGGTTTATAGAGGCGATAAAGACAGTATACCCCCCGAACATGTGCAAGGTGTAAAGCGGTCGGCGCAGGTCTTCAAAAACAGGATCGGTATTGAATTAACGGAAGATGAGATATTGTTTATTGCCGAGATATTATAGGATTGTCATTACACATCTCATGACGGATTTTAGCGATTCTTCGTGCCTGGTGCAGGAAGAATCGCCTTTTTTGTTTTAAAAAGAGGATATTCTTCTTGGTAATTTTTCCGGATAAGTGTATTAAAAAAACAAACAGTGTATCAAATCGTACCGATGTTAGCGCATTTTACTGTGATATTACCGGAAAGCCGGCTTTCGATACAAGCTATTGGCATGCTGCTTGCACAAGTATTGGCAGGAAGAGCAATGCATTTGTGTTAGGAGGATAAATATGATAGCTGTTGTGCTAAGTTCTCATGGTCATTTTTCGCAGGCAATCCTCAAATCGTGTGAGATGATCTGCGGCAGCAGGGACAATGTTGCAGCCGTGACATTTGATGTGGGTGAAAGTGCGGATACATTAGTGGATAAATACAGAGCCGTTTTAAAGATGCTGGATTTAAGGGATGGCGTCATCTTTATGACCGATCTGTTTGCAGGAAGTCCGTACAATGCAGCCTGCCGTCTTTCCCTGGAAACGGGAAACGCCGCTATCGTGGCCGGACTGAATATGCCGATGCTTTTGGAGATTTTAAGTTCACCGTCTCTTACCCTGGAGGAGGCGAAACAGGTTGCACAAAGAGCCGGCAAAGAAGGAGTCCGTGCGTTTGAGCCGATCAGTGCAGAGGATCGCGATAAGGAGGAATTATAATTATGAACATTGTTTTAGCCAGAATTGACGACCGATTAATCCATGGACAGGTGGTGACTACCTGGGCTAAGGAAACAAAGTGTGAAAGAATGATCGTCTGCAATGATGAAATATCGCAGGACCCCATTCGAAAAACGTTGCTTATTCAGGTAGCCCCGCCCGGAATTACGGCCAGTGTAGTGGATATCGACAAGGCGATCCGGGTCTATAAGAATCCTAAATATGCCGAAACCCGCGCTTTGCTGTTATTCACCAACCCCACCGATGTCCTGCGGCTGGTCGAGGGCGGCGTCGGCATCAAAAGCGTCAATATCGGCGGCATGAGTTTCAGGGAGGGAAAAAGGCAGATCACCAAGGCTATTTCGGTTAACGAACAGGATGTTCAGGCGTTTCAGGCACTGCACAACCGTGGGGTGGAACTGGAAATCAGAAAGGTGACATCCGATTCCAAAGAGGATTTAATGTCTGTTTTAGGCGGCGGACATTAAATAGAACACAACCAATATAAAGGAGGAGTTTGTTATGGAACTTAGCGGTATCCAAATTGTTCTCATTTTTATCGTGTCCTGCATTTGCGGCATGGGGAGTGTACTGGATGAGTTTCAAACCCACAGGCCGCTTATTGCTTGTACTTTAATTGGATTGATTCTGGGGGATGTGACAACCGGAATTATCATTGGCGGCACTCTGGAAATGATTGCGCTAGGCTGGATGAACATCGGCGCGGCCATGGCGCCGGACGCGGCATTAGCATCGGTCGTCTCCACCATTCTGGTGATTGCCGGCAAGCAGAGCGTCGGCGCCGGGATTGCAGTTGCTATGCCCTTGGCGGCAGCAGGCCAGGTACTGACGATTTTCGCCAGGACACTGACCGTTTTCTTTCAGCACCAGGCCGACCGGTATGCACAAAAGGGCAGCTTCAGAGGCATTGATGCCTGCCACATTCTGGCTTTGTTCGTGCAGGCTTTGCGGGTAGCTATTCCGGCAGTGCTGGTGGCTGTGTTTATTGGCACTCATGCCGTCCAGGCCATGCTGTCGGCCATCCCGCCGGTCGTAACCGGCGGCCTGCAGGTTGCAGGCGGGTTTATCGTGGTGGTCGGTTACGCCATGGTCATTAACATGATGGAAGCAAAATATTTAATGCCCTTTTTCTTCCTGGGCTTTGTTTTAGCGGCATTTACCACTCTCAATCTGGTGGCTTACGGTGTCGTTGGTATTGTATTAGCGATTCTGTATATTCAGCTGCATCCGAAATATGCGGCCGGCGGACTGGCGGCACAACAATCGGCATCAGCGCAGGCCGGCGATTTAGACGACGAATTGGATTAAAAAGGAGGATCCGGAAAATGAGTACAGCCAAACAGGAAAAAAGTCTAACGAAGAGCGATCTTTTCAAAATGTTTATCCGTTCCAATTTCCACCAGGGTTCCTGGAATTTTGAACGCATGCAGGCGTTAGGGTACTGCTTCAGCATGGCGCCGGTCATTAAACGGCTCTATCAGGGAGAGGACAGGGTAACAGCCTTAAAACGGCATCTGGAGTTTTTTAATACCCAGCCTTTTGTTACCGCACCCATTTTGGGAATCACGGCAGCCATGGAGGAAGAACGGGCGAACGGCGCCGATATTGACGATGGGGCCATTAACGGAATGAAAGTCGGGCTTATGGGGCCGCTGGCCGGCGTCGGTGATCCGGTTTTCTGGGGAACCTTACGGCCCCTGGTGGCGGCTTTGGGAGCTTCCCTCGCGCTTGGCGGCAGCATCACCGGGCCCATCCTCTTTTTCCTGCTGTTTAATGTAGTCAGGCTGGCCATTCGCTGGTACGGGATTGAATACGGCTATAAAAAAGGCACCGATGTGGTCAAAGACGTGGCCGGCAACCGTTTGCAAAAATTGACGGAAGGAGCAGCCATCCTCGGACTGTTTGTATTGGGAGCATTGGTATGCAAATGGACATCGGTCAATATCCCGCTGGTGGTTTCCACGATCACCATGCAGGACGGCCAGGTGGTAACTACCACGGTGCAGGATATTCTCGATCAGCTTATGCCGGGCTTAATTCCGCTGATCATGACTTTTATTTGTATGGACTTACTGAAAAAGAAGGTTAATGCGATCTGGGTCATCTTTGGTCTGTTCGCCATTGGTATTGTCGGCTACGGGTTGGGTATCCTTTCTGTCTGAGCGCCGCCAGAAACAGCTTGTATGAAAATGTAAAATGCGTAAAGAGCAATCAGGCGGCGGGGCTGCTCTTTACGCTGATTTTTCGCAGCACGGACTCATCCGCACCGCAAGTTCATTGCGGCGGGAAAGGAAAACTAGTATGATGCATGTTGGTTTAATTGGGCATGGTTATGCCAGTGCGACCTTCCATATTCCCCTCATTAATAAGGCAGTCGGTCTGCAGTTGCAAGCAATTTACAGTTCCAAAGCGGTCAATCATTCCCATGCGGCAGTAGTGTCCGATGTGAATGAAGTAATATCCCGTAAAGATATTGATGTCATTGTCGTTGTTACGCCCAATATGACTCATTATGAGCTTGCCAAAAAAGCAATAGCGGCCGGCAAGCATGTCGTAGTAGAAAAGCCATTTACCGTGACTTCCGCGCAGGCGGATGAGCTGATTGATCTGGCGAGGCAAAAGGGCGTGCTTTTAACGGTTTTTCAAAACAGAAGATGGGATAATGACTTTCTGACAGTCCAGGAACTTTTAAGAACGGAAGTATTGGGAAAAATATCAATGTATGAAGCGCATTATGACCGGTTTCGTCCCAATGTCCGCCAGCGGTGGCGGGAACAAAATATTCCCGGTTCCGGTATCCTGTACGATTTGGGCGCACATTTAATTGATCAGGCGCTGACTTTGTTTCAAATGCCCAAAACAATTTGGGCTGATGTACAAGCGGAACGTACGGGGGCCGAAGCCGTTGATTATTTTCATCTGGTTCTGGGGTACGACGATAAAAAAGTAATTTTGCATGCCGGTTCTATCGTCAGGGAGCCCGGGCCAAAGGTTATGGTGCATGGAACACGCGGCAGTTTTATTAAATATGGCCTTGATTCCCAGGAAGATCAGCTGAAAAAAGGAATGAGTCCGGGGGACCCCGGCTGGGGAGAAGACGAGCCGGGCCAATATGGCCTGCTAACAGCCGATATTGGCGGCATGACGTTCCGGGGTACGGTTGAAACTTTGCCGGGACGGTATGAGGTGTTTTACGAGCAGTTAAGCCACGCGCTTACTGCGGGCAGTGCGGTTCCGGTTTTGCCTGAGGAATCACGGAATACAATTCGTATTATTGAATACGCCATGCAAAGTCAGCGGGAACAAAAAACAATACAGATTTCCTGATTATTTGAATAATAGCAGCGGCACTGGTGATTTTTGAACCGTTTCTTGTGCGCTTACACTTGAACCTGAAAAAAAACCGGCGATTATTTCAAAATCATGAAAAATAATCGCCGGTTTTTTTGCTTACCCTCTTCTTCACGAATGCGCAGCACTTGGAGCATAACTTTTCAGCAGCTTCGTAAGGCCCCAGCGCAGCGGGAATCATGATGCTTTCCAGCGTCTATGTTTTCCCCGCCTTTTGATATTGTCCGGCAGCGAGTAGGCACTGCCTGAAAAGCAGACTTACGCCTGCCAATACTTTATATTGATAAAAATATTAATCATGGGTTACCCTTTTTGCTTTATACACAAAATTCCTGCTTACAGCATTGTCGACTCTTATCTGAAAAAATAAGCAAGGCAAAAAGCCCTGCTTTAAAGATGAACCAATCGGCAATAGCCCGGAATTAGGAGACAACGTTATATTCCTCCGACTCCTCGGCGGAAAGTTGTTTGTATCTTCTAACTATCAAGCCAATGCCTGCCAGAATTACGATAATGCCGCCGGCAACCATAAGCTGGACATTTCGAAATACCGTATACTGTATGAGCAACGGCTCGCCCATAGCCTTAATTTCCGTTGCTGTAAAACCGCTATCCTTCAAGTACTCCTTGTAATACTTGATCAGCTTCGGCTCCATCGGGAGAACTTCTCCTTCTATGTACACTTTCGTTGTCGGCGGCGCACCGCCTTCTTCGGAATACTGTAATGTCTCTTCAACCAGCTGATCCATAGCGGCAACCTGATTCTCGTTGGTTTTTAAGCCAATTAAGCCCTTGGCAGTTGGAATGACATAAAAACTACCCGAAGCCCGCTCCTTACTTTGACTGCCGTTTTTATATTTTGTATAGGTGGTTTCCGAAGCGAACGGCGGGAAGGCACTCACTACATTTCCTGCAACATGACTGCCTGGGTTCACCTCTTGCCCCTCCAGCAAAGCTTCAAAGCTGACCGGCGGCCGGAAAGAAGTAATAAATGCATCGTAATTCACGCTAATGAGCGTGGCGCCCATCACCAACAGCACCAGGCTAAGACGGTTTACCGCTGAAAATAAATTCCCCATTTTTACTGCACCTCTCTTAGTAATATGATGTCGAAAAAATATAAACAGAACAAGATATATATAAGTCCTGCTTTGCGTTGATTACAGGTATTATATATCATTCTTACGTTTATTTCGCAAGGCTTAAGTCCTGATTGTCGTAGGTTGGCAGTCCCCACTCAAAACCCGGCCTGTCCCCAACACTGCCCCCCTGCTTCCCGCCTGGTTCCTCTGTTTCAATGGCTCTATTCCTTTTTTGCTTAACGGGTGAACATGATTTACCATAAGAGGACAGGCTCACTGTCCCTGATAAAGTGATTGCTTTTGGAAAATTCATCTGGTATAACATAGTTGAATGCAAGTTGTTTTTGTCTTATCGTCTGAATGGCAACAGCAAATACATTGGGATGAGGAGTGCAAATCATGATTTTGTCAGGTAGGGAAATTCGTAATAAATTAGGCAAAGAAATTATCATTGAGCCTTATAGCGAGTCACAATTGAACCCTAATAGTTATAACTTAAGATTGCATAATGAATTGCTCGTCTATGAAGATGCGGTGCTGGATATGAAAAAGCCTAATAAGACCAGCACCTTATCCATCCCTGCCGATGGCCTAATGTTGGAAGCAGGCAGACTTTATCTTGGTCGCACTCTGGAATATACTAAAACCGACAAATATGTTCCCATGCTGGAAGGCAGATCATCGGTAGGGCGGCTGGGGTTGTTTATCCACGTAACGGCCGGTTTTGGCGACGTTGGTTTTTGCGGCTATTGGACTTTGGAAATATTCTGCATCCAACCGGTTTGGATCTATTCCGGAGTTGAAATTTGTCAAATCTATTATCATTCCATTGAAGGTGAGTATGATCGTTATATAAGCGGAAAATATCAGAACAATACCTCTATTCAGCCCAGCCTGTTGTATAAGGATTTTAAATAGCCGGCCTGGCCGGCTTTTTTCTCTCCTCTAGTGCCGCGGAATGTCAGGACGGGGTTGTACGCCCAAAGGCGCACAACCCCGTCCCCTATACTCTCCCCTTAATCGAACTGTGTTTTCCAGCTTTTAGAATGATACGCTTCAAAACACATTTTTATTTGCTCCTCATTATTCTTTTCAGTTGCTAACTTTGGCAATTCATCTATGCCAAAATAGTTACTTTCAAT
>NZ_AFGF01000004.1 GCF_000219125.1 Acetonema longum DSM 6540 | reverse complement strand
TCTTCCGGTTGAAACTTTGCCGGGACGGTACGAGGCGTTTTACAAGCAGTTAAGCGATGCGCTTACTGCGGGAAGCGCGAAATACAATCTGTATCATTGAATACGCCATGCAGAGTCAGCGGGAGCAAAAAACAATACAGATTTCCTATTAAATTGAAGTAAGTGTAAGATATAATCGCAAATTTGTTAATCGAACTGTTTTTCCAGCCTTTTATGCAAAACAAACTTTTGGCAAGGATAATCCATTTCCACGATTAATTCATCGGGAACAAATCCACAACGTAAATACAGCGCCCGGGCGCCTTCACCTTTTGGATCACCCTCACGATATGTGGTAACCCAAATCTCCTTACCTGACGGGAATACCGAAATCATTGTTTTAATCATATGAAATGCAATGCCGCCCTTTCTAAATGCAGGGTGTACGGCTAAAAAAGCAAGAATGCTCTGTTCAGTGGAAAACAGAAGTATGCCAACTATTTGACCTCGCACCTTTGCGCAAATAGCCTCCTGTTTTTCAATGCACTCTTTCAGTGATTTTCGATATTCCTCTTTTTCTAAGCCCGGAAAGTAGTCCTCTACAATATCAACAAGAGCCATCCAATCCTCTATATCACTATGATGAGCAAACTTTGTTACAACGTCCATGGATATTCATTCCTTTTCTGTCCTGCCTGATTATTCTTCATTAATACCACGCCAAGAGAATACTGCCAATCGTAATGCCGGACTTCGGGCCAACTTAGGCTTGTTGACAAACTCCTAAATCGCGGGGGCTTTGGGGCTTGACTTAATTCTCACGGGTTTGAAAAGCCTGACACAGAATCCCTGACTCTATGATGCGGCCAAAGTGGCCTGTCACGAATACCTCGTGCTTATGAGGTGGAGAGACCTTTTGGCTTCCTCTCCGAGGACATTGTTGTAGGCAGAAAAGCCTTGCAGAATACTCAAGCTTTGGGGTAGAGGGAACGCAGACAGGCAAAGAAGCGCTTTCCACACAATCAGTTGACTGTGTTCATACACGCTGAACACTCTGTAAATCTCCTGCGCATGTGTCTCCGTTGCCATCTCCGGATGATAGAAGACCATAAATCCAATAGAGTCCAGTACCTCGCTGATTCTTTCCGCATCGCCGCCATGCAAAACATCCAAAAGCGCAGGAAATATCGAACCGTTCATTTTTCCCAGAGACCTTGCGATGATATCTCGCGGCAATGGGTAAGACTTTTTTGCAGAAATCCTGTCCGGCAGCGCATAATGCTGGTTTCTTCCAATTTTGCCAAGATACAGGATCATTTTTCTGGCCGTGGACAGGTCACCTTTCTCAAGCGTCTCGCAGATTGCGATTTTCGTGTACAGGCATTTCTCCATAGCAAGTTGTTCCAATAGATGCGCGACGACCACTGCATCCACCGCGGAAAGGCAGCGGGCGGCTGCAGTCCGGGTCACGGGATCATCCGAATGCAGCAGGGCAACCAACTGGGAAACGGGAAAAGGTTTCAGCTTGGCAACATCCCCTTCTGAGGCAAATCCCCGCCTTTGTAGATCTTGTCCGGTACTTTTCAGCAAGATTGGCGACACCTTCTTCTTTTCTGCATCATGTTAGTTTAGAGGAAAATGGCGCAGAGCCCGATAGCCAGACCTGCGCCGGTTTACTTTTAATTCAATAAGAGATTTGCTGCTACTCTTCCAATTGCCGGATGTGTCTGTCAGCCCGAACCAGTTCCCTTGTCCCTATTGGGATGTAACATGTAATCGGAATTTGTTAATCGAACTGTGTTTTCCAGCTTTTAGAATGGTAAGCTTCGAAACACATTTTTATTTGCTCCTCATTATTCTTTTCAGTTGCTAACTTTGGCAATTCATCTATGCCAAAATAGTTACTTTCAAG
>NZ_AFGF01000003.1 GCF_000219125.1 Acetonema longum DSM 6540 | reverse complement strand
TTGGCCGTTGATGACTTGTTCTACCAGCCAGACGATGTCGCTGGTGAGGGCGGCCATTTGTTCTTCGGTGAGGGCGACGCCGAGGGTGAGGTGGTATTCCTGGGCGAAGGTGGCGGCGTTGTCCATGAGGGCTTTGTATTGTTCCAGTTCGGAGGTGTAGTCGGAGGAATATTGTTGGCCGGTGAGGGCGGTGATTTGGTCGGTGACGAGTTTTTGCTCGTAGCAGCCGTCGCCTAGGCGTTTGGCGACTTTTTCCGGGTCGGTTTTGACCCGTTCCAGGAGGTAGTCGCTGGAGAGGAAGTCCTGGTAGCGAGAGAATTGCTCGCGGGTTTCGATGAGAT
>NZ_AFGF01000002.1 GCF_000219125.1 Acetonema longum DSM 6540 | reverse complement strand
TGATGGCAGGGTCCAGGGTGGTCTTGGGTTGATTCTGGATGGCCTTTTTGTCGGCGTCTAAGGTGATATTCTTTTCCGTACCGGATTGAATGCTGACTTTACCCCCGGCGCTGACGATGCCCTTGCGGCTGCTTTCTGTGTTTTCTACGGTGGCGGGAGGGGTATAGTCTATCGGGGTGGTGCCGTAGCGCCAGGTGCAATTGTGGTGAAACTTTCTGTGTTTTCTCCATTTGTAACGGTGGGTGTCTGTGCCAACATCGGTGGTGATGCGGGTCCCTTGATAGCCATAGTTTTCAAGGGAGGGCCCCCTGATGGTCAGGTCCCCGCCGGCGGCGATGGTGCTGTAGCGGTTGATGACAGCGGCGTCGATGGTGATGTCTTTTCCGGCCAGGACCTGGGCAGCGGCGGTTTCCTGCAGGATAGCGCCGGTTTTGATTTCCCGGGTGAATTTGCGGGTGGCGCTATAATAGTTTTCTTCAGGAAGGGGGTCAATCGCCATAGAGTGGTTTTCGTTTCGGGTCGTCCAGCCGGTTTCAAAGACGGTCTTTTCGTTGGTGAACTGGCGGGCGGTGATATGGATGCTGCCTTGGCTCTGGATGCCGGCGGACTGGTTTAAGAGGTGTTTGTCGGCAGTG
>NZ_AFGF01000001.1 GCF_000219125.1 Acetonema longum DSM 6540 | reverse complement strand
TAGAAATATGCTCCTTTACGCACTATGCAATCAGGTCAATAGCTTTTCTTAACTCAGCCCATTCTGGCAACCACGTGGAAATATCTTCTTGCGATCGTTGAATAGCACTCAAGATTTTTTCACGAAATGCCCAACCACCAATGAGGCTATTGTTCTTTAACCAAGTATCCATAGCCCATAACAAATCTTTACCTGAGTAAAAATATAAAAAATGCTGGCAACGAGTTCCTTGCTGTTAACATTCCTGCTTGTACTGAGTAAAAGATTTTAATACAATATCTTTTTGAATTCCTTGGGTTGCTGTGTAATAATCTATTGTTTCACAAATGCCATCTACACATGAGATTTCATCAAGTTTTTCTGGGAACAAGTGTTTTTCCTTGCCCCGTTCTAATCCAAACGCTGAACTTAGATTCGAGAGCCGGCGTCGATTAGATGCAAGGGCGGTTCGGGCCGCTTGATAAATGGAGATAGTTTCGCTAGCATGTTTTAGTTCTTGAGTATAATCTTTCATATTAATGATACTATTCCCAAGAGCTCGCTCTATAACCAATGGATCTAACAAATAATTTTCTATCTCTTTCCGCTCCCAGCGCCATCCAAAATGTATTCTGCCATGATCTGCGTCCCATCGCCTAGGCTTATTAATAGGAATAATACAATCTTTTATAAAATCTCCATCCAAAATTCCATAAACAGTATCTCTTCCTAATGCTTCTCTGCGCGCTACAATTCTCTCCCCCATCCCATATTTACCTCCTAGGGGCTTAACTTCGCATGTCCCTCCAAGAAGCTTTCCTAAAACACGAACGTCCGGACTACCCGGCCCTCCTTCACAGAATAGTATACTTACAGGCATAATTTACCTCCACTAAGGCGATAAATCTCTTCGGGACTGCATAGTGATGAAATCGATTCGGAGTGCGTTGTAAGCAAGAATTGGCAATCCAAACCAATATTCGGCAATGAGTTAAGAAGGGACTGTGCCAATGGAGGGTGAAGGTTTAGGTCAACTTCATCTATGAGCACTACCGAGTTCCTTATCTGCATCCGAACAAATTCAAATAGCATAGGGAATATCGACTGCTCACCAGCTGACATTTCTTCTATATCATAGCTTCTGTTACCATCCGATAGGGTGAAATAGTATTCCTCTGGAGTGGGATTACCAGACTTGAACATGGGTTCTAATCCGCGAAATGATCTTCCTGGAAAAACCTTTTTGTAACTATTCTCAAGCTCCTGTAGCCAATCTGGACCGCCATCTTCTCCAGCTAACTGATTTAATTTCCAACCGTTTAAATAGCGGCGTAGGCGTGCAACCCCGATATCATATGATACTCTTCCTGACTGATTTTCTTCTACCTCCTGAAGTGGTGAAGTTGCCAGGTTTCTATATTGGTCAAACCAAAACAGCCCAGGCAGCTTAGGAAAATAATCCCTTGCCCAATATGACGTTTTGATTAAATCTGCAGCATAAAATCTACCTTTGAATTGATATAAGTATTCTTTCTTCTTTTTGCCTGCTTCATCTTCTGCCTCGATCCATTCTCCATGTAGGCGGACCGTAAGCATTTTTCTTTCACCAGGAAGTACTTTACTAGGCGGCTTTCTAAGTTCCAACCATTTTTGGGCAACCGTCCTAGTTGTCTGTATTTCCTCATCCGAAAAATGAATATCCAGTTCGATTAAAGGTTTACCCCACTTTTCGTAACGACCTGGTACCCAACCCTGCCAATCAAATTCTGATATACTTCTTATTTTTCCAGATATCATTGATAAACATAATGCCACTGCCTGTAATACAGTAGTTTTACCCGTTCCATTATCACCAAGAATCAGAAACTGATTGGCAATATCCCCTGTCATTTTGTTTCTAACATCAATATCTAAAGTCTTAAATCGCTTAAGGTTTTCAATTCGTATTCTCGAAACCTTCATAATATCTCTCCAATTTTTCATTAATAATAATACCGCTAGGTTTTTTAAATACCTTCATTGAATAATTTACCATGCAGTAGAAAATGCTAATATGATGCATATATAACTATATTACTTATTATACCACCAACGCGTACTGTTTTAACGGTTATGTTGAAAATTTATACCCAAAAATTAGTATACCAATCATAAAATTATATCTGCGATTTATCTACGTCATTTATACCATTTATTTCCAAAGTAATCTTTAGG